>JAUUWK010000054.1 GCA_030589055.1 Candidatus Bathyarchaeota archaeon
CCTGCCACCCAAACCGGGGTATCCGTTATCTTCTTGGCCTTTTCTTCACTTGCCATAATTATACATGAAGCCCCATCCGCGTTTGCACAACAGTCAAACATCCTCAACGGCCTTGCTATAACCCTAGACTTCAAATATTCCTCCAACGTTACTGCCCTTCGATACATAGCCAAAGGATTCAAGAGCGAATATTTTCCGCTTTTGACCTTAACCTTCGCCAGCTGCTCCTCAGTGGTTCCATGTTTTTGCATGTGTGCACGGGCAAACATTGCATAACCAGCTGGCATCATAGTGCCAAAAGGCGACTCCCACTGAATGTCTGCACCCCTACCCATCCTTTCCTGAACCTCTGCCGAAGATATTTCCGACATCTTCTGAAAACCAATCACCGCAACCATGTCGTGAAGCCCAGACTTTATGAAACTGTAACCCACTTTCACTCCAGTACTGCTTGCAGAACATAGAGACTCGGCATAAAATGTCGGCTTGGGGGCGAGACCAAGATATTCAGAGATCAGCCCCGCTGGACTCCTCTGCTTATCATACTCCGGAGCAGAACAAACTATGGAAGCCTCTATCTCCTTAGGCGAGAGATTGATATCCTCCAGAGAGTCCCTGAAAGCCTCGAAGCACAGCTCGCGGATGTTAATCCCGCAATTTCTGCGAAAAGGGGTTTGGCCGACCCCTACAATTGCAACACTCATTCCATCTTCCTCTTATGCTGATAAATAGTTAGTCCATATAAAATTGCTGCCAAAAGAGCGCGCGAGTAATCCCTTCTTCTTTTCAATTTAGAACTACGTCTTTTGTCCTTTTAACTCACATATTTTACTTTGCAACGGAGACAATATTTTAAACATGTCTTCAACAACACCGTAGTCAGAGAAGCTGAATATTGGAGCATTCGGATCCTTGTTTATGGCTATAATCAAGTCCGAATTTTTCATTCCTAAGACATGCTGGAACGCTCCGCTTATTCCAAAGGCAATATAGAGTTTTGGCTTCACAGTTTTTCCTGAACTGCCTACTTGACGGTCGCTGGGAAGCCAACCCTTATCTACGATTGGGCGTGAACATGCAAGCACTCCTCCAAGGCTTTTCGCCAATTCCTCTACCGTGGGAATGTTATTTTCGTCCTTTATTCCACGTCCTATTCCAATCAACATGTCTGCAGCAGTTATGTCAACGCCGCCTGGAGGAGGCAAAACATACCCGATGAAGCGCTTCTTGGTTATTTCCTCCGCAAGCGAAGATGGTTTTTCTATGATTTCTCCATTCATGGCTGGTTTTTGGGCTTCGAAGGCTGCTTGGCGTATGGTAACAACGTAACTTTCAGCTTTACGGACTCTTGCCCTAACGTTTACTTTGCCGCCGTACATCTGCCTTGTTACAAGGAAGGTTTCATCATCAAACTCGAGGTCTATGCAGTCTGTTGCAAGAGGCAGCTTCAACGAGGCTGCAAGGCTTGGAGCTAGATCCACACCGAAGGATGTATGTCCTATCATTAGTAGTAGTGGCTTATGTTCGTTGATCAGGTTGGATAGCACTCTTTGATAAGCTTCAGAATTGAAGTTTTCCAATTTCGTATCTTCAATAAGCAGAACCTTTTTCGCGTATTCTGAAAGAGTTCTAGCATGCTCTTTGGCTTCTTTACCTAGTAGCACCACTGTCAAATCCGCGTTTATTTGTTCAGTTAGTTTTTTGCCCTTTGTCAGCATTTCGAAGGTTATGTCTCTGATTCGTCCCTGTCTATGCTCTGCTAAAACAAATATTTCCGCCATTTATATCAGCCCCCTTGATTTGATGATTTCAACAATTTTAGCTGCAATCTCTTCAGGGGTTCCCTTAATGAATTCCGCCTGTTTCTCCACTGGAGGCACAAACATGCTCTCTATCTTTATCCAAGAACCTGCTTCTCCAACATCGTTTTCGCTTAAGCCTATGTCAGCCAAGCCTAGAACCTTTATCTCCTTCTTCATGGCTTTTCTAATGCCCAAGATAGAAACATATCTCGGCTCATTTATCCCCGTCTGAACCGTGAGAACGGCAGGCAACTCCACCTCAACTGCTTCTTCCAAACCTCCTTCCAGTTCGCGGTTAACTTTGGCCACACCCTCGCCTAACTCGATTTTCTTAACCATTGTCGCATGAGGAATTCTAAGCAATTCCGCAAGTATAGGTCCAACCATTGTGCAGCCGTCGTCGCCAGCTAGAGCACCAGTCAATACCAAGTCGAAAGGCAAACCCTTAATCGCATTGTGCAAAATTTTCGCAATGGCATAACCATCAGAACCTCCAAACGTTGCATCAGTTAGTCTTATAGCTTTGTCTGCTCCTCTGGCTAAGCACTTTCTCAAGGTGCTATCGGCATCTTCCGGACCCACAGTTACTGCTATAACTGAACCTCCAAACTTTTCTTTAACGCGAACTGCTTCCTCTAAAGCGTAGTCATCGCATTCATTAATGTCAAAAACCAGTCCAGCCTTTTCTATAGCCTTCCCAGTAGAGTCAATCTTTATTTCTGCTTCAGCCGTTTCCGGAACATGCTTAACACAAACAATAATATTCAAGCCTCTTTCCGCCAAATTCCAAATCTCTGTTCGACGTTATTACCTTTTCCGTTTATTTCCCAATCAATCTCCATATAATCTTTGTCGTCAAATGTTATAGTATGCTTTGAAAAGCGCGCACACGACGAATCTTTGAAGAAAAACCAGGTTTCAATGTTGAAAGCTATCAGGAGGTCTAGGATTTTTGCTTACGAAAATCTCCTGCAGTTTAAGTTCTTATTCACTTAGAATCTTCTGTTTAATGGTGTCGCGTTTTTCTGCGGGTAGGGGGCCGAATTTTTTGATTCTTTCAGTAAATTTTATGAAGAGGTCTGCGGCTTTCTTGTAAACTGGGAGTGGCACATAACTATAGCGAACTCGCATGCTTTTGATATCAACTTCTGCTAGTGAACGCCCCATTTCCATCATCCGTTTCTTTGTAAACTTTTCATCTACATCTTGCTGCCCCTCAATCACTAAGATGCCATCAGCTCCAAAAGCAAAAGCGTAAAGCAAATGTTTAAAGCCTAAGATGGCTGTTGAAGGAACAGGCACAATTCGGATGTTTTCTGGATAGTTGACACGATCAAGTCCAAGGAAGTCCATACCTGTATATCCAACATTTTTTTCAACAAAGGCAACTATCCTAACTTCGTCAGGTGCCTTATCCATAAGCACACCCTTCAAATGGGCGATTATCTGCTTAGTTGTTGAATTCTTAAAGTCAATAGCCTCCCTAGGACAGACAGGTATGCATGCACCGCAGCCAGTGCACATGAAAGGGTTGATTTTGGCTTTTCCCTCTTGCATGGTTATGGCGTTCACTGAACACGTTTGGATACAAACGCCACAGCCATCACATAACTCTTGGATTACATAGGCTTTTTCAGGACTTGTGCTAATGTATTCATCTTTGAGGAATAGGGAAGCCTTGGCAGCAGCTCCCAAAGCGTCAGAAACCGTGTCACGAACATCCTTTGGACTTAGGGCGCATCCGCATGCAAAAATTCCTGTAATCAGCGAGTCAACAGGGTCAAGTTTCGGATGCTTCTCTTGTACAAAGCCATCTTCACCCAAAGAAAGCCTCATTTTTTCCGCAAGTTCCTTAAGCCCAGAAGGTGAAACCATAGCCGTAGCCAAAGCAACCAAATCAAATTCCTGTTCCGCCACGTTACCAGTCAAAGTATCTTCAGCCAAGACAACAAGTTTACCATTTCTATTTTTCCAGACTTCCGCTACTTTGCCTCTCACAAAGACAACCCCCGCTTCCTCGTCTCGCCAATAAAGCTCCTCATAGCCCTTGCCCGTAGCCCTAATATCCGTATAGTAAATGTAAACGTCTATTCCAAGCATCTTCTTAAGCACAAAAGCCTGCTTCAAAGCATACATACAACAAATACGGCTGCAATAAGGAATATGATTTTTATCACGTGAACCAGCACAGAGAACTATAGCCATTTTTCTGACGTCACTGCCATCAGCCCTCTTCACATAACCACCCGTTGGACCAGAAGCTGAAATAAGCCTCTCCAAATCCAACATAGTTATGACATCTTTGTAGACGTCATATCCATAATTCTCAAGCTTTCGAGCGTCATAAAGCTCATAACCCGTAGCCATAAGGATCGCGCCTACAATTAAGTCAATTGTTTTTCCCTTATCTTCTAAGTCTATGGCTTTGGATGGACAAAGTTGTTCGCATTTTCCACATTTCGTGCAAGCGTTAAAGTCTATTACATATGCGGACGGAACAGCCTGCGGAAACTCTATGTAAGCTGCTTTTCTCTTAGACAAACCTTCATTAAATTCATCTGAAACCGTCACTGGACACACCTTTGTGCATACACCACAGCTTCTGCATGTATCAACATCCACGCCTCTAGGTTTCATGAAAACCTTCACATTGAAGTTGCCCGGACGCCCACTAACATCTTGAACCTCAGCATAAGTAAGTAGACTCACGTTTGGGTTTCTTCCAACCTCAGCCATTCGCGGAGTAAGAATGCACTGAGCACAATCAAGTGTTGGAAAAACCTTAGTCAACTTTGCCATGTTACCCCCTATGCTCGGCTTTCTCTCCACAATATGAACTTTAAAGCCTAAATAGCCGAGTTCGAGAGCTGCAGTTATTCCCGCTATGCCTCCGCCTATAATTAGGATCTCTCTTGAGCTTTTTTCACTTATGGTTTCTAAAGGTTCAAGTTCCCGACTTCGCCTATAACCGCCTCTAATCAGGGTTATGGCTTTTTTTGTGGCTTCCGCCGATGCCTGTGGACCGTGAGACCATGAACACTGCTCCCTTATGTTTACAAACTCAAGCATGTAGGGATTCAAGCCCGCACGTTCTAGAACGCTTTGAAAAGTGGCAAGATGCATTCTCGGCGTGCAGCTGGCAACCACGACTCTGTCCAAGTCATTCTTTTTTATTGCGTCAATTATCATTTCTTGAGCTGGTTTTGAACACAAGTATTTGTGATATTTTGCTACGACAACTCCTTCCCATTTTTTGGCAGCTTCAATAACGACCTTCACATCCACAACGTCGCCTATGTTTCCCCCGCACTCGCAGACAAAAATGCCGGTTCTCGATGGGTTTTTCTCCATTAAAGGCAATCTCCAGTTTCCTTGGTTATTTTGATTCATACTGAGGAAAACGCTTAAAAAACCTTACGTTCCCATTTTAGCCAAACGTGACGTAGAAAATGAATGCTCAGGAGCTTGTTCAAAAACATAAGTTGCTTGAATGCATCCAATGTGGAATGTGCACCGGAAGTTGCCCGGTTTCCAGAAAAACAAACTTAAACATTAGACAGTACATGCGAGAAGTCGCCCTCACAGGCAAGTTAACTATACACCCACAAAACGAGTTGTGGAGCTGCACAACCTGTTCAACATGCGGCATCCGATGCCCAAAGGAATTAAACCCATACGAGTTTTTAATAGACATTCGAAGCCTCGCAGTTGAGGAAGGCCAAATTGCACCTACAATTCGAGATGCGTTGGAAAGCATCTTTAAAAATGGTAACCCTTGGGGAAGGATAAGGAGCAAAAGGTCTGAGTGGGCTCAAGACTTAAACGTCAAGCACATCTCACAGGGCGCTGAAATTCTCTATTTCGTCGGCTGCACACCAGCTTATGATCCAAGGGTACAGAGTGTAGCGAAAAGTCTTGTGAAATGTTTTGAAAAGGCCGGAGTGCACTTTGGAATTTTGGGCGATGAGGAAAACTGTTGCGGAAGCGAAGTTTACGGGATGGGTGAAAAGGGCTTATTCGAATTTCTAGTTGAGGAGAACATGAAAATCTTCAAAAAATACAACGTAAAACAAGTCGTTACGAGTTGTCCACACGCCTTCCATGCTTTCAAAAACCGATATGAACAGAAAAGCTTCGAAGTTCTGCATTACACACAAATGCTTGCTAATCTTGTCGAAAATGGAAAACTTACATTTTCAAAGGAAGTGAGCAAAAAAGTCATCTATCACGACCCGTGCTTCTTGGGTAAGCAAAATGGTATCTATGATGAACCTAGAAAGGTTATTGAAAGCGTACCAGGCGTAACACCGCTGGAGTTCGACCGTTCAAGATCGCGAAGCCTCTGCTGCGAAGGAGGTGGAGGAAGAATGTGGATTGACGTTCCTGGGGAACGCCTATCAGAAATCCGCATAAGTGACGCTGTAGAATCCGGAGCAGAAATATTGGCGACTGCTTGTCCCTTCTGTCTCTTAACTCTAGAAGACGCTGTCAAAACTACAGGATTCGAAGGGAAAATTCAGATCTTGGATGTAGCAGAACTGCTCGCACTTGCTCTGTAGCATCTGCCTTTTCTGCAAACCTGCACTTATGTAAGCAATAGCCTTCAAATTCAGAGAGTTTGAAGTTTTGCTCCCGCGGTCTGCTCTAGCCTGCACGTTTTACCGTTTTTTTCCGACTTGCACTTTTTCAGAATGTCATGGATGTATTCATAAAAAGTTTCTCGGGATTCCATTCCGAACGTCGTTTGCCAGTTGAATCCGGTTCGTTGACTGAACTTCGCGCGCGCTATTTTTCTAAGCAAAGCTGAACTGAAGAGAGTAATTAAAACAATTAGAAAGACTAAAGAACCTCTTGTGCTTTTAAGGTTAGAGTAGTATGGGGACCAAAATGGTGAATGAAGGAAGAGGACGTTTGTTCAAGACAACAGATGACAAATACCTGATTTATCTGCCGGTGTATTTGGCTGAAGACAGCATGTTCCCATTCAAAGACTGGCAAGAGGGCAAAAAAACTGGAGAGAAGAACAGTATATCCGTGAAAGTGAGTTTCAAACCTGGTGGAGCCAAAAAGCTACTCATGGAAGAATGGAAAGAACCAGAAGAACAATAAAGTATGCGAAATATTGCTGCCTAAAATTGCAGGCTTAGCATTACAAGTTTTTCTATATTAATGGTCCAAGTCCATTAAGGAGTTAGATTATTCTAAAAGGGCTAAAGAGGAGATTGCAGAGTACTACAAACATGTTCAAGCCACTTTGGTATAAGATTAGCTAGGGAGAGTACCTAGTAACAGGCTATGGCTCTCATTTTAAGAACTAGTCTC
>JAUUWK010000067.1 GCA_030589055.1 Candidatus Bathyarchaeota archaeon
ATCTTAGCGCGCGTTTTTCCATGATGTATTTACTCGAGGGATTTTTTTCGTTGTTATTTTTTTGGTGCGAGCGGAGCGGAGCGACGTGAGCAACAGTTTAGAATGATTGATATAGAAAAAGAGAGGGTTATTTGCGTTTTCGGAATAGTTTATAACCGTCTATTTCTGTTACGTATTGGAAGGCTTTTTCTATTAGTTGCGTTGCTTCTGTTATGTTTGTGGCTGTTTTGCAAGTGTAGTCTTCTTCTCCGCCTAGTGTTATGCCTCTTAGATAGTGCATTGTTGTTTCTAGTCTTTTGTGTCTGAGGTGGCGCATTACTGCGATCTGGTCGAGTAATCGGTAATATAATTGTGCTCCCGAATAGTTCCTAAGATTTTTCATTGGAATCTTTCTTAGTTGTGGTTGCTTCAAGTTGCTGGCTAATCTGTTTCTTACTCTACGCCAGATTTGACTCATTACCTTTGGTTTCGGGAAGGGTAAATCTTGGGGGTTCTTGGCTATATATTCTCGTAGCATTTCTGCTGTTTGTGCTTTAAGTTTGTAAGAGCCTGAAGCATGTCCTTTGCATCCTTCTACGCTGATAATTCCCTGTTCTGTGTCTATGTCTTTGGCTTGTAGATTGTGGAGTTCTTGTCCTTCTAGTCCTGTTTCTGCTAGTATTGTGAATATTAGCGTGTATCTTCTTGTTGATGCGCTGATTATTTTAGTTACGTTCTCTTTTGTTGGGATTATGGGGGTTTTCTGTTCCCATTTGTATTTAGGTGCTGTCCATTGAATTCCTGTTGCTTTGCATAAACAGTCGTAAGAGAATACAAGTTTAGATTTAGTGCCATTTGCTAATGGTTTTCCATTGTCTTCTCGTTTTGCGTTTGCGATGTATGTTTTTACTTCTTCGGGATTGTTCAAGTCTGCGTGTTTGCTCATGCGTGTTAGGATTTGAGATACGCTTTTAATCGTATTCTCTGCTTTGCCATTATTCTTAAGATTTATCAGTGTGTTAATGATAAGTTCTTTCTGTTTGGTAGATATGTTTGGGGGTCGTCGTCTAGTTAGAGTTTCTGTCTTTAATTTGGTAGGTATCCTAGTACAGATTCTCCTAGACTGGTCCAGGATACCAGCCTGGGGTGCTGGCGATCCGGGGTTCAAATCCCCGCGACCCCACCAGTAATCCCCCCGGGGACAGTGAGATCATTGTGGGGCTACTTTCGCTTCCGAAACAGCTTTTTGGCGTCCATATCAGTGACGAATTCAAACCCGCTTTCAACGAGTTCTTTAGCCTCCTTAATTGTCTCAGCAACCTTGCAGGTGAACTCGTCGTCCCTAAAGTCCATCAGCTGTGCATATTTCATTGTGTTTTGTATGGATTTGTGGCCGAGAAGCTGTTTCACATATAGAATGTCCTTGGTGCGAGCGCGCGCGCTCCGCTTATGAACAAGATTTGAACAGGACTGGTTACCAACAGAATATTAAACGCCAACTACTCTTACTTCTTCTACACGAAGCGACGGCACCACTGCATTCGCAAACTGTTTTGAATCTTTACCTATTCCAGAGAGTTGCGTAAGCCAGTTGAAAGCAACGCCAGAAACCATACCAGTCTTTATTGGATATTGTATCTCCCCGTTTTGTATGTAAAACGCGCGGGAAAGCTGCGTGCTGATCACTCCGGAACCTGGTTGAGCGAAGCCAGCCATAGACTCGACTAGAACACCTTTCCGGATTTCAGATACCAACTCTTCCTTTGTCTCATCTCCCGGTTGAATGATTAGATTTGATGGATAAGTCTCCGGTTTCGCTCTGTAACCGTTGCCAACAATCGCACGAATCATGCTAAATCCGCTGGGAAAACGTGATGCATTTCCTGTGTTTCTCATTTTTAAAGCATTTGCGGAAGTGGTGTCATGAAGAAAACTTTCAAGTTTTCCTTTTCTCAGCAAAATAGTCTTTTGAGAAGAACAACCCTCATCATCAAAACTCCTAGAAGCAAAACCCTCCTTGAGAATAGCATTATCCGTTATCGTCAAATCCTCAGATGCCACCATCTGCCCAAGTTTTCCAGTCCAAGCAGAACGCCCGGCAACTACGTTTTCACCTTTTAAAGCATCAACCAGCACATTAAACAGTTGATATGAAACTGCTTCAGGCCCAAAAACCACCGTACCTTGAAACTTTTTTGTAGGTTGCGGCTTGAACATTTCGATGACCATTTTTCCAACGTTCTTTCCAACCTTTTCAGGCTTTAGATCTGCTGTGCGACTAAATATTGCGTCGTAACAGCTACCTGTCACTTCACGCTTTTGTTCACCGCTTGCGCCAAGATATATCATGGCTTTGGTTCCCTTTTCTTCAAAATCTACTCCTGAAGTATTTGCAATCCCTCGCCAGCCACACTCGAAATTTACACGTCCATCTTTGGCTATAACACGTTGGTCAAAGTCTTCAGCAGCTCTTATCATCCTGTTTGCGATATCGATTCCTTCTTCAACGTTTATTTCAGCAATCCGAGAATCATATAATCCCTCAACTTTTGGCGGCTTACATACTTTTGGAAGAGCAAAGTCAGGCACTTTTGAACTCACTCGGGCAAGGGCAAACGCTTTTTCCGCAGCCTCTAAAACAGCCTTTTCACTCAAGGTATTCGTACACGCAAACCCCACCTTATTGTCTGCAACAACAACTCGAAAACCCACACCAGAATCATCAACCCTGTTTTGCGTATGAATCTCGGAATTCCTGATCACAATCTCAGTCGTCTGAGCGCTCATGAAAAACGCTTCAGCATGCACTATATCCTTCTTTTCAAGTACTCTAATGGTTTTGTGGACCAGATCGCTTAGTAAACCCCAGCCTTTGTCCAAACTCATGTATCTAGCCTCCCATTCCTCCAACCATTATTTCGCAACGAATCGCAGGAACCACCCGACCCTGAACAGCAAACTGAGATTTCCCGCACGCACCCGGACGAAGAACAACCTTTTTGCCAACGGCATCTATGGTTTTAAAAACTTCGATAGCATTGCCAGCCACGTTTGCACCACGCAACTCTTCACATAGTCTGCCACGCTGTATCCGCTTGGCACTTTGAAAACCAAATGTGAAATCGGCATTTACATCTGCTTGACCGCCAAAAGTTCCTTTAAGAAACAAGCCTTCCTTAACGTCTTCAATCATCTCCTCCAATGAACGGTCGCCAGCTTCAATGCCGATGTTAGTTTGCCTAATTAAAGGCTCAACACTGTAATCCCAAGCATGAGAATTGCCCGTTGGAGATACACGAGCAATTGCAGCGCTTGTTCTGTCGTGCATAAGCGACCTTAGTACTCCATTCTCAATGAGAACCGTACGTTTGCACTCAACTCCCTCATCATCGTACGCGAAATAGCCCAGACCACCCCGCACACGACCATCATCGTAAATCGTTACAAGTTTAGAGGAGACAAGTTCTCCGATGCGATTGCCAAAGCCTCCGCCGGCCATAGCCAAATCTGCTTCCAACGGATGCCCAATTGCTTCATGAAGCAAAGTCGCACACAAAGTTGGATGTATAACCACACGAAACTTTCCAGAAGGCGGTGCCTTCACACTTAGAAGCCTGACTGCTTTTTCTGCAACAGTCTTTCCCAAGGAGTATGGTGAAGTCTTGTCGAAGAGTTCGAACCCGCCAGTGTGACCAAGATTTTCTGAAGCGGGACAAAAGAGACCGTTGCTTTTCGCTATTACGTCGACAAATAACAACACTCGTGAGATGTTTTGATGGATGCGGGATCCTTCTGAACTTAGGAAATATTTGTCGTCTTCTATGCTGATGTACGTTGCCTTGACATCTGCAACTTGTGGTCCAGCCTCTTTTGCACCTTTGTAAGCTTCTAAAGGAATCTCCACTATGTCTTCAGCTGAAAAATTTCGAAGCGGTTTCTTGACAGGTATTGACACATCCGCTGTCACTTTTTTAACAGGTTCAAACATCATTTTATGCTGTTTCAGCTTCGAAGAAGCCTTAGCCAGTTCTAAGGCGTTCTCTAACGTTTGCTTTACACTTTCAGATTCAAGCATGTTAGTTGAGCTGAACCCCCATGATTTGTTGTCAAAAAAAACTCTAACGCCGATACCATTCAAGGAATTTTTAGAAAAATCTTCGATAACGCCATTCTTGACCGTGCAAGTTGTCATTACTCGTTTTTGACCACGTAACTGCACCGAATCCGCTTGGCTTACAATTCTTGTCTGGAAACATCTTTCTAAGCTTTCAAATATCGCAATCAACTCCGTGATTGCATTAGTGAAACAGGAATTAATAAATTAAGATGTGTAAGCTTTGCTCCACCTTTTTTTGAATAACGGACGAACTTCATCGCTCATGAGTAGTGTGCACGCGCCACATTGAAATTCCAATCAGCTACAGTTGATTAAAGGTAATTCCGTTCTCAATTTTTGTTTCAAATGTTGCCCTACCCAAATGATGTATTTTTTACTAATTGCTTTGTCACAGTTGATGTAAACTTTTTAAACTGTCACATTGTTAGCGTTAATGAAAGCAAAGCTTGTGACATTATGAATGGTTTTGACGAAGAAGCTGTCCGGAAATTCAGGTTCTCTGGAAAGATTCTTCGTGAAACACGTGAAGAAATGAAACACTTTGTTCGTGAAGACATGCTCATAATTGAAATTTGCGAAAGAGCTGAAAGTCTTATCAGGGAAAAAGGTGGAAAACCAGCGTTTCCATGCAATGTTTCGATAAACGAAATAGCAGCACATTATACGTCTCCACCCGATGACAAAAAAAGAATTCCCGGAAAATCCGTAGTTAAGGTGGACCTAGGCGTTCACGTTGATGGTTATTTAACTGACACTGCAGTCACGATATGCTTCAACCCAGAATATAAAAGTCTTGTGGAAACGGCTGAACAAGCCTTGAAAGTGGCAATAAATAGTATACATCCGGGAATTTCAACTTCAAAACTTGGCCCAATAATCGAGAAAACCATAAAATCCCGCGGCTTCAAACCAATCTCAAACTTGACCGGGCATCAGATTGGACGATACCTCGTGCACGCTGGCACGTCCATACCTAATGTTTCACACATATCGTTTTTTTCAAAAATCAAGCTAGGCGGAATCTACGCTATTGAACCATTCGTAACATTGCCAAACGCCATAGGCAAGGTTGAAAACGGCGAAGAAATCACAATCTTCAGCTTTCTCAAACGCAGATCATTAGAGAACTCGTATGCAAAACAGCTTCTGAAACACATCGAAAAAACATTTAGAACATTGCCTTTCGCTGAACGTTGGCTACAAAATGTTGTGCCAAAAAAACATTACCATGAAGCCTTCCAAGAACTCTTATCCTCAAAAACCCTTAAGGGTTATCCTATATTCATCGAAGCCAGCAGAAAACCAGTGGCTCAGGCTGAACATACCATTATGATAGTTGAGGATGGATGCACTGTCTTAACTTAGAAAAACGTTTTCTCCCTTTTCTCTTTAACTTCTCTGTAAATCGCTGTTATCAACATGTTCTCATTGCATTTCTGGCATGAATCAACCTCTTTAAAGACATAATCTCCACGTTGGAACTCTCGAATGTTCTTGAAACCGCATTTTCCGCATTCAATGGTAGTTGTTATGGGTGGAGCCTTTATGCTTAAACGTTTTATTCTTTTTCTTGTTTGAAGCAGCACATAAGCAGATAAAGCCATACCCAAAAACCCTATCAGTAACAGATAATATGCCGCGATGTCATTGGAACCGAAAATATTAACGGCTAGAACAAGGGCGGTTAAGGATAGTGCCAAGGCCATGAATATCACCAGCAATACAAACGACGAAATTTTGGTTGTTGCAGATGACGAGGTATTACTCATTTTACCACTCTCCTACTGCCCAATGCCAATGGTGTTACCCACTCCCGCAATTATGACCTTGTCACCTTCTTTTGTTCTCTCCAGAATGACCTGTTTTATTCTCTCGATAGCCTTGTCAACGGCATCAACTATTTCTTTACGCATTGGCGAAACAGCATCGCCAACATCTTCCTTTATTATCACCGCGTTGGTTGGAATGCGATATTTCAGGGTTGACTCCTCAATTTTGAATTGATCTACACCAGGTCCACCTATAGCTGCGCCTACGCCTTCAGCGATTTCACCAACCTGTTCACCTTCAAGCTTCAAGGCTGCATCCACCATGATTATTGTAGCT
>JAUUWK010000079.1 GCA_030589055.1 Candidatus Bathyarchaeota archaeon
AAAACAGTATGGAGTTGGGACACCTGCGAATGATGTTCTAACCAAGTTGTTGAAGAGTCTTGAGAACATGTATTTGACACAGGGTTAAGTTTTTGCGCGTGTGCGCGTAGTTCTCTGAGGTCCAGATAGCATTCCCATGAGAAATTTCACTTTTATGTCGTGAAAAATATTAATAGTGTCTTGTTATTTAACGCTAAAGTGAGAGTCGGAAGTTTCATGGAGCTACTAGAGCTGTTTAGACCCCTGATTTCTGCAGACAACAAATTTATTAGGGAATGGAAAAGCCGAAACAAACCTGTTTTAGGATATGCTTGCTCCTACACACCTGAAGAAATCGTTTATGCTGGAGGGATTCTTCCAATCAGGGTTCTTGGAAGCTTCGAACCACCAAAACTAGCTGATATCTATCTTCCAGTCAACGTTTGTTCTTTCGCCAAAAGCTGCTTAGACAGAGCCCTAAAAGAAGAATATAGCCTCCTGGATGGATATGTTGTCTCAAACTCTTGCGACAACCAAAACAAGATTTATGACCTCTGGAGACACTGCACAGCAATTCCTAGAACATATTTCATAAACACTCCTCATAGCATCACGGAGAACGCCTTAAAATTCTTTTGTAAAGAGCTTGAAAGGTTCAAAGAATGGCTAATGAACAGTTTCAAGAGTGAAATCTCTGAAGAAAATCTGAAGAATGCAATTGAAACATTCAATGAAAATAGACGGTTACTAAGGCAGCTTTACGAGCTGAGAAAGCCTAATCCACCGTTGGTGTCCGGCAGCGAGGCGCTGGAAATCGTTTTGTCAAGCATGATGATTCCAAAGAACGAACATAACAAGCTTTTACACGAGTTGCTTGATGGAATTGAGAGACGTGAAGACTTACCGAAGGAAGGTGAGAGGCTGCTTGTTTCCGGCACAGTCATGAGTAACTCAAAAATACTAAGACTGATTGAAGGCGTAGGTGGTTGTGTTGTTGCTGACGATCTTTGCACTGGGTCTCGATATTTTTGGGATTTGGTGAAAGAGAATGGGGAGCCTATGACGACTATTACGGAAAGATACCTTCGTAAGATTCCATGCCCTTTCATGTACTCATCGGAAGAAAGATTCAAACACGTGAGGGAGATGGTGAAACTTTTCGATGTCGAAGGTGTCCTGATTTTTTCCCTAAAGTCCTGTGATGTTTATTCTTTTGATGCTCCCCTGTTGGCTGAAGAACTTAGAGAAAATGAGGGCCTTCCAGTTTTATGTCTTGAGTGGGAGCACACTCTAAGCGGAATTGCACAGCTGAGAACAAGGATTGAAGCCTTTATCGAGATGTTGGAGGAATAACAAAAATGAGCGAGAGAAGACTTGAAACGCTTAAAGGTTTCTATCGAAACTATGTTAAACCCTTTTACGAAAAGGCACACAAAGCAAAAAAGAAAGGCAAACTTGTGGCGTGGGTAGCCTCCACCTTTCCTGTAGAAATCCTTCTTGCAATGGGCATAATTCCAGTGTGGCCCGAAAACTACGCTTCGTTATGCGCTGCCAGAAGGGTTTCAGTTCCCCTATGCGAATTGGCTGAAAGAAGAGGCTTTTCCAAGGATATATGCTCCTACGCGAGGTGCGTGCTCGGATCCCTTTTTGATGGAGAGGACCTCCCTGAAGGGGGAATTCCGAAACCAGATATTCTGGTCGCTTCGACATGTGCTTGTGATACTCATCTGAAATGGTTTCAGGTTGCTAGTAGAATCTTCAAAAAGCCGCTACTTCTACTAGACGTTCCCTACAATGTTGAGAGCGCGAGTCGAGAAAATCTGCCGAATCATTACCTTCAACATTATGTTTCTCAACTTGAAGACTTGGTCAGTCTTCTCGAAAAGCAGTCTGGAATAAGACTTGATGAAGACAGACTTGGGAAAACCTTGGAACTGTCAAATAGAACAAGTGAACTTTGGCTTAAGATTCAAAATAATAGAAAAAATATCCCTGCTCCCATGGGAGCCAGGGAAGCTTTTTCCGCGGTTTATTTTATGCTCTGCATTCCTGGGACGGAGCAAGCTGTGGACTTTTATGAAAGACTTTGTGACGAGCTTGTACAAAGGGTTAAGCAGGGTGCAGGAGTTGCTGAAAACGAGAAATACCGTCTGGTTTGGGACAATCTTCCTTTATGGTTTGACCTTCGAATTTTTCAGTATCTTGAAAACTTAGGGGCAGTTGTGGTTGCAGAAACTTTTTCGCATGTTTGGGCTGGAAGTCTAGACTCTTCAAAGCCTTACGAGAGCTTGGCTCGAAAACACTTGTCAAACATGGCAAACTGCACTATAGAGAGAAGAATAGAATTAATCGCGAGTTTGGTAAAGAATTTTCGGGCAAACGGTGTTATCTTGCCAACAAACTGGGGTTGTAGAATGATGACGATAGGAGAAACCATCGTGAAGAAAAAAATCCGAGAGATGACAGGAATTTCCAGCCTAATACTAGATGTAGATTCAACAGACTGGAGAAACTACGACGAATACGGAGTGAAAACAAAACTGGAGACCTTTTTAAAAACTCTGGAATAGCTCATTTTAGAAACTAAAGGTTTTCAGCGAAGCGTTCCCTAAGTTTTCTGTGTAAGACCTTCCCTGTTGCAGACCTAGGCATTTCAGAATAGTTGATGAATAGCATCCTTTTAGGTTTTTTATACCCCGCCATTTTGCCTCTACACCATTCAATGATTTCTTGGCTTGTTGCGTTTTCACCGTCCTTCAGAACAACGACTGCTGTGACAGCCTCGCCCCACTTATCATCCGGAAGTCCTATCACGGCAACGTCACGCACTTTTGGATGCTGGGAGATTATTTCCTCAATCTCTGAGGGATAGACATGTTCACCGCCCGTGATGACCATGTTGTCTTTGCGGTCAACAATGTAATAGTAGCCCTCTTCATCGCGCTTAACTAGGTCGCCAGCGCTGAAGAATTCGCCTCTGAATGAGGTTTCAGTTTTTTCTGGCATTTTGTTGTACTTATCGAACATCATCGGCCCCCTGGAATAGAGTTCTCCGATTTCTCCAATTCCAACTTCGCAACCATTTTCGTCCAAAAGTTTGATCGAGTCTACTCCCAAGCATGGTCTACCCATTGAGCCGATTTTTCTAAGCTGGTCTTCGGGCTTGAGTATGGTAACTAACCCGGCTTCAGTGGAGCCATATGCCTCATATATCTCAACACCGGGGAAACATTCTAGGATTCCTCGTTTTATCTTGCTTCTAACAGGTGCGGAAGAGCACAACAGTTTGCGTAGCGAATTTGTATCGAAACGTTGGCGGTTTTCTTTTGGAATTTCCAAGATGAGGCTGTAATGGGTCGGAATAAGTGAGATGAAGGTAATTTTCTCATGATCCACAATGCTCAGCAACTCAACAGGATCGAACCCCTTATCTTTACCAACGAATAGGGAGGCGCCTGTGTAGAGGAACAGAAGCCCATAAAAGGTTGAGTTTACATGGAAGAGGGGCATGATGATCATCCCGTAATCTTTTTCTGAAAAGCCGAATTCCACAGCGTTGATCAAGAAAAACGCAATGTAAGACTCGTGAGATCGAATAACACCTTTGGGAAATCCTGTAGTCCCAGAAGTATAAATCTGAGCCCATGTATCCTTGCTGTCAACCCTCACATCGGGCTTATGGGCGGAGGATTTTGCAATCAAATCTTCATAATTTATGTAGCCCTCTGGGGTTGTTTCGCCGACGACTATATAGTTTCTGCTGTGAATTTTATTGAATCTCGGACGAAGCTGATTAGTTGTC
>JAUUWK010000037.1 GCA_030589055.1 Candidatus Bathyarchaeota archaeon
AAGGTAAGAAAGCACTTGAGCAATTTAATAATGAAATCAATAGCATTATTGATGACTTAAACTTGAATAGGTCTGATGACCAGAACGGGAATAGGGAGAGACCATATTGCAACCTGAATTACATCAGAGAAGCAGTATTTACTGAAACTGCCTGTCGCTTAAAAGGAAAGCAATGTTATGCTCGATTTCTTTTCAGCGAAGAAGCGAAAGGGTGGGGGTTAAACTGGGGAGATACGGTTTTGGCAAGAGCGAACTATGATACCGTTGAAACTTTGAAAATACGAATTGAAGTGTTGATAAGCAACCCTAAACAACAGCAGAGAATAAAACTCTATGAAAATGTTAAAGCCAAAATGAAAAAGAATAGCAACCTTAAAAGGTTCAACGAAATACTGATGAATGAAATAATTAAGCCCTTCGATATGGGCAAACTACTTAAGGGCAAATGCAGGTTTTGTTAACTCGACTTATCCCCCATCCCTTCCCACATAATCAACTAAGTCTATTACCTGTTCCTATCTAAAATCTTATATTTCAACTGAAGGGAATTGTGACTGGTGATATAATTGAATTGCATCTACCTCAACTGTAGAAGGAATATATGCTGTTGCCATGCACAACCATTGAGAGAGCATGAAACAGTATTCTGGTATAAACCATCTGAAGATGAACTCAAGAACTGTAAGAACCCTAAGAAATGGAGTTCATGCCCCAGATACGAGGCATTCGAGGAATATCAAGAATCCGAAGTCGAAATTGAGTAAAACCAGTTAACTACACAACAGCCCCCTACGCGCGCGCTTGATCAAGAAGCGGAAGCTTTAATGAGAAGGGAAATAGCCCATCGTGCTAGAAGAGAAACTGATAGACTGGTTAAACAAGTCAGGGACATGAACAAGCCTCAACAAGCATTCACTAAAGAACCGGAAAGAAGCACGGAAGTTTTGAAGTGCAAGCGGGTTATTTACTATCTTCTTGATGAGCCTAAAGCGAGAGGTGGAGCAATAGTTTATGGCAGTCAATATAAACTGATTGATGATGCCAAAAATGGGATTTTCCGAGTTAAAACATTAAAAGACACTCCAGAAAGTAACTTGGCAATCAAAAACGATAAGTTTGGTGAACCCATGGAACTTCATATGAAGTATCCTTACCCAATGGATATTCTTAACCCTAAGCCCTTATGGAAAATATGGAAGATACAACTTGAAGACGGTGAATTAGCACCAAGTCCGCAAACATCAAAGTCTTATACTGGATTAGAAACTCACATTAAACAACTACTGGAAATCATCAAGAACAAAAGATTCAGTGTCGAAGAGAAGCAATTGATTGAACAGATACGGGAATACATTATCAACAAATAACATCATAGTCATGACATGACAATAGAGGAAATTTAGTTCGGTAACGACTAAAGCGAGTTTGCTTTCCTTCTCGCTCATAACTCCTCTATGCAGTAACTTAGGTGATAAATTAGCATCACCAATCGGTATTATCATAATCCATGAAGTGGCAATATCAACACTACCAACTTTCCGGCAAATACCCTGCCTTTTCTAGTGTAATTATGTCACTTCTATCCAACCCACATTTGAAAAGCCATAGTTCGAAAAGCGATTAGACTGAATTCTAGCTGGGATGGACATTCTAGTAGTGGTCTAAAAACATTACATGGAGAGTATGGAGAATCAACTAGAGTTTATCGAAGGTCTTTCTATGAGGCTCCAGTCATCTACGTTTGCTGATTGTTAGCGCGTGAAAAACAGGATTTGGTTGATGCTTTTGTATACGGCTTTGCGCTTCGTAGTAGTTTAACAGGTTTTCAGCGGCGTCTTAACTATTGACGTTCTCGCTTGTTTTCATGAGTGTATAAATATCGCCTTGTTTACGTAGGCTAGGTGATTCACTTTTTGGCTTCCTTCACATAGTATTTTTGCTATTGCGTTATGTCGGTGACATAGGTATTACCCATCGAAATCATGGGTCACCAGCGTTCTCCAAGCGCACAAGCTTAAACGCTGTATACAAAAGCATCAACGCAGTTCAGTTTCTGACTCTTATTCTGCGAAATTGAAGAGTGTTAAATCTGTTCGTGGCGTCAGTTTGGTTCATGAAGACTGGAAAAACTCTTCGGAGTTTCCCGGCTAGAAACTGAAATGATGAAGACCTTGATTGAATAAGCTTAGGCTCTTGGTTTTAAGGCTTTAGCGTTTTCTGCCTACGCAACCAATAAATGACTCATCCACCTTTACAAAAGTTGGATTTGTTCAGACTGAAAGGATTCCGAAAAAGTTTTCCAAAGAAGGTAAATATATAGATGAGATAAGAATGACAAAATTGGTGGAGTAAGAAAGAGTATGACAGACTTTAAAGTTTTCAACTCAAGATACTCCTTCTCAACAAAAGGTGAAATAGACTTTACAGACCTGTCAGATGTAGTTCAAAAGGCAGTTTCCAAATCTGGTATTAACAGTGGTTTAGTTCATGTCTTTGCTCCTCATGCTACGGGAGTCTTGGTTTTAACAGAGAATGAATACGGTCTGCTAGGGGACATCAAGATTTTTCTCGAAAAAGTAATTCCTAAACATGAACACTATAAGCATCCTTCTAATGCTCATTCCCATTTGAGGTCAATGCTTTTACCTCCAGACAAAACCCTGCCAGTAATTGACGGCCATGTGGAATTTGGCACATGGCAATCTCTAATCTTCGTGGAAACAGATGTGTACCCCAGAAAAAGAACAGTCATAATTCAAGTAATGGGCACGTAGTTTATGGTTTCTTCAATATACTGCATACCCAAAGGCGCGTGTCTCACGCCGTTCTAATCTCAAACGTCTCTTGTATGCTGGCTCCTTTTCATCTTCTCTTCTAACTACTTCCCTAACTCTATCCTTTCTTGCTTTAGTATGTGCGCTCTGGATTCATCTCCATACCCATCCTTCGCGTAATATTTTTCGAGTTTCTGGCATAGAAATTCATCACAAAATGCGCTGGTTAGATTTCTTTTTTCCTCCTTGCACCGTTGGATAGAACAGCTTGCACAAGGTTTGCGTATCGGACCGTGACACCTCCCAAATATCCAACGTCTTCGGGTCTTATAGCCATGTTAAATTGCCTAGAAAAGCTTCAGCAAGCTTTTTCAGTTTCTCATCATTATTAGTGTATGCCGGATAGTCGGTACAGCGTCCACAGTAACCACTACATGTTCCAACCAACGCTTTCTGAGATTGCTCCATCTTAATTCGCCTTTTTTAAAAAAATTTAGTACAAAGATAAAAACTTCCTTGTTTAGTTCATGCTTCGCTTTTTTCCTTACATACCCAGGATCGTTTTTGTGAGTGAATTTAGATGCTTCCGGCTTTTTCTAGGTTTAGAATTTGTTACATTTTAGGTTTTTTTGTCAAAATCGGTGTTTTCGGGATATTTCGCAGTTGAAAGAAAGCTGCGTAGTTCGTGGAATATGACTGTGTGACTTGTGAAGACAGTAGCGATAGGACCAAATTGGAGTAGACCAAAAGTCATCTTCAAGTTTCTGTTTTCTGCATGAATGTTTGTTACTTAATTTTATAGTTTTAGGTATGTAAAGCGATTACTCTGTTTTTTGATTTCTTGGGTCTTATAAGTTTCGGTAAAGTTCGAGTCTTCCAAAAAGCTTAAGTTTCCCTTTGAGGAAATTACGAGTGCTCGTAGATCTATGAGAGAGAACCAGCGATGGAAACAGAAGTGTCGCATGAAGCTGAAGAATATCTTGAAGCAATCTATAGATTTCAAAATAGGAGAGGAGTTGCTAAAACGACGGAATTGGCAAGCGAACTAGATGTTGCGCTCGGCTCCGTAACGAACACTATACAACATTTGAAAAAGCATGGCTTGGTCGATCACGAGCCTTACAGAGGGGTCAAGCTAACAGCTAAAGGCGAAAAAATAGCTCTGAAGATTCTCAGAAGACACAGACTTGCAGAGAGATTGCTCACAGACATTTTGAATGCTAAGTGGAGCAATGTTCACGAGGATGCCTGCAAACTTGAACATGCTTTAACTGAAGAAGTGACGAAGCTTTTGGAGAGAAAGCTTGGGTATCCAAAATCTTGTCCACACGGAAATCCAATACCATCAGAGAATGGTAAAATGGGAGAAGAGACATGTCATCCACTGACGGAAGCCAGCATGAACAAGGTATATACAGTATCGCGGATGATTGACGAAAAACGAGAGAAACTGCTGGCTTTGACAAGTAAGAGTATAATGCCAGGCGCAAAAGTTCGCGTCGTTGAAAGAAAATCCTCTAGCATAGTTTTGTACGTGGCTGAGAAAAAGTGCGCTTTAGACTACGATGCTGCTTCCAGCGTCTTGGTTAAAAGCATGGAGAATGAAAAAAATGCGAGGCAGAAAAAAGCGGTCATATAAACAGGGTAATCCACGCAATATGGAGAACGTGGTTTCTTTAACAAGTCTACGTGACGGAGAGATAGGAGTGGTAGCCTACACAGTTGGAGGTTTTGGACTTGTCCGAAGGCTTGCTGAGATGGGATTAACTCCGGGCGTCGAGGTTAAGGTTCTTCGGAAGGGACCTTTCCGGGGACCCTTCGAGTTTGAAGTCAGAGGAGTTGCGCTTGCCCTCGGTTATGGTGTGGCTTCTAAGGTATTTGTCAAACCTGGAAGGACGTAATCTGATGGCTAAACGTCAGTTGACGATAGCGCTGGCTGGGAATGCAAATGTTGGAAAAAGCGTGATTTTTAACCAACTTACAGGTTTGAATCAGATTGTTGGAAACTGGCCTGGAAAAACTGTTGAGAGGGCTGAAGGTACTCTTTATTTTAAAGGTTACAAAATTCGCATAATTGACTTACCAGGAATATATTCGCTTTCAACGTTTTCTATGGAAGAGATTGTTTCGAGGGATTACATTGCTGTTCAGAAACCTGACATTATAATAAACGTTGTAGATGCTTCAGCGCTGGAACGTAATCTCTACTTCACACTTCAGCTTTTGGAGCTTGAAGCGCCGATAATAGTTGATTTGAATCAGGTTGACTTTGCAGCAAAGAAGGGCTTAAGGATTGACGTGAAGAAGCTTTCTGAAGCCTTAGGAGTTCCTGTTGTTCCAACCGTTGCTGTCACTGGAAGCGGAATAGACGAGATGCTTTCAACAGTAATAGCTGTCTCAGGTGAAGAAGAGAAGCTTAAACCGTTAAAAGTCAGGTATGGAAAGGAAATCGAGGAAAAAGTGGAAGCCCTTAAAAAACTTGTCAGCGACAATCTTTCACAGCTTTGTACAGTCTACCCTGCAAGATGGATTGCAGTAAAACTTCTGGAAAGAGACACGGACGTTTCTGGGAAACTGAAAAATTATAAAAGAGGAAAAGAAGTTTTGAAAAATGCTGAAAAGTTGGCAGTTGAACTTGAGAAGATACATGGTGAAGCTTCACCCGTTGTTATGGCTTCAGAAAGGTATGGACTTGCGAACAAGATAGCCAAAGAAGTTACTGTCGTTGAGGCTTCTCCCAGAATAAGCCTAGAGCAGAAATTGGATGCAGTAACCACGCATAAAGTTCTTGGATATCCGATTTTAGTGGCAATTGTGGCTTCCATGTTTGCATTAATTTTTATTGGAGGAAACTTTCTAATAGCTGGTTTGGAATTTTTGTTTGAGAACTTGCTTTTCCATGTTGAAGAAGTGCTTTCTTCATTCTTACCCGAGATAGCAGTTAGCTTGATTAATGATGGAATTTTAGCTGGTGTAGTTGCAGGTATAACAATAGCCCTACCATATATTGTACCATTCTATATTATTCTTGCATTACTTGAAGACAGCGGTTACCTGCCCCGTGCAGCTTTTCTCATGGACAACTTAATGCATAAGATAGGATTACATGGCAAGGCTTTCATACCGTTAATGTTGGGCTACGGATGCAGCGTCCCAGCATGCATTGGCTGTAGAATAATGGAGACTGAACGTGAACGTTTTTTAACGGGTTTTGTGGTCGTTTTAATTCCATGTGCTGCGAGAACCGTCATTATTTTAGGTTTGGTTGGCAGATTCGTGGGCTTGCATGCGGCTTTGGCTCTGTATGTTTTCGACTTAGTTCTTGTCTTTGCACTGGGTAGAATTGCGTTTAAGGCTCTTCCAGGGGAGCCTGTTGGTTTGATTATGGAAATGCCACCTTATAAGAAGCCCTCAATTAAGAATATACTAATGAAAACATGGATCCGGACAAAGGACTTTATCTACATGGCACTTCCGATCATTGTTGCTGGAAGCGTGGTTATAGAAGCCTTATACTTGTTAGGATTTATGAACTATGTAGTTGAAGCCGCAAGTCCCCTTATGAGCGGCTGGTTGGGACTTCCGCCAGAAGCGGGAATCCCATTAGTCTTCGGAATCTTACGTAAAGAATTGACACTTATCTTACTTTCAGAACTCGTCCCGCTGGAATCTTTAACCGCTATTCAGATGATTGTCTTTTCACTTGTGACGATGATATACATTCCTTGCATAGCCACTATTGCCGCATGTATAAGAGAATTTGGATGGAGAAGGGCCTTAGCAATAACGGTTATTGACATAGCACTTGCCTTTTTCATAGGCGGACTCGCCTATCAACTGTTACCCTTAGTAATGACGACATGATAGAGAAAACATTACATAAACACCATAGTTCAATAACAAGTTTATTTGAGTGACCTGATGAGATCACAGCTTACGGGGTAGCTCGAAGGATTCATCCAATTGACAAATCATCAAAATCCTAACAGCACACGGCTTTAAACTGGCCAATTGCTTCCTCCAAATTAGAAGGGAAGCAACTCAATGCATTTGAATTTTATGTGCAATTGCAAGCTCTAACGCTTGTGAAACATCTTATCTTCTTTTGGTTGTTTGAAGTCCATTAGCTGTAAGATTGCTGTAATGGTTCTGGGAGTTCATTCAGTTGACGAGTTCTTTTCCGATGATGAGAACGCTTATCGGATTCGAGTTTGCCATAAAAATTCAGTGATGCATTCCCAAGTTTTCAGTTTGTTGTGTGTACTACTTTGATTTTATCTAGAACAGGTTTTATCATCGAGTCATCGTGGGAACATATCTTCATGGAAATTCGCTCATTCCGCTTTCATTTTCTGATATTCGTTTAAAAGCTTATCTTAGAGTATAGAAATAACAATGTAACAAAGGCTTTATGATGGTTGAAAAGCTAGAGATGAAGTTTTCCTTTATAAATGCTAGCCCAAATCAAGATCTCGGTGAGGAAGAAAGAAGAAAAGCTATTGCTTCATTTCCTCCGTTAGGCATTTTATACTTGGCTGCGGTGTTAAAAGAAAAAGATATAGAGGTTTCTGTTCTGGATCAGCCTGCAAAAGGTTTCACAATGGAAGACACGATTAAGTGGATAGAGAAAGAGGATCCTGACGTTCTTGGGTTTTCAACATTTGCAAGTTCTGGTCGTACAGCCGCTTTAATCAGTAACGAAGTGAAGAAGGAGAATTCCAACGTTATCATAGTATTCGGTAATTATTATGCAACATTCAATTCTGAGCGAATTCTCAAGAAATATCCTTCCGTTGATGTTATTGTCCGAGGAGAAGGAGAAAACATTGTCATTGACTTAGCAAATTGTCTGGAAAATAAAGGAAAACTCAAAGATGTTCTAGGAATTACCTTCAGAAATGAAAATAAGATAATTTCTACTCTAGACAGACCCCTAATAAAAGATTTGGATTCCCTTCCGTTCCCAGCTCGTAAGTTAATTCACGTCGACTATCATTCCGTTATTGCTGGGGCAAACGTGGCACCGAAGAAGTTCACAAGCATGGTTTCTTCCCGAGGATGCGTTTACAAATGTCGATTCTGCAGTTGTCGACAGTTTGCCCGAAACAAATGGAGACCTAGATCTGTCCAGAACACCATGGAGGAACTGCACTTTCTTGCAAGCGAGGGATATAAACAGTTCATTTTTGTGGACGATAGCTTCACGGTTAACCAGAAAAGGGTAATTAAACTTTGTAGGAGAATGCGAAAAGAAAAAATAGATATGGAATGGATCTGCGAAGGAAGAGTTGACAATTGCTCTAACGAACTGCTGCGGGAAATAAAAAGAGCGGGCTGCAAAGTTCTCTACCTCGGCATCGAAAGCGCCAACCAGAGAATTCTCGACTACTTCAATAAACAAACAACACCTGAACAGTGCAGAACTGCAGTAAAAACAGCTAGAGAAGTTGGAATAGACGTCATAATCGGATCATTCATTGTAGGGGCACCCAACGAAACTAGAGAAGAAATCCAGAATACAATTGAATTTTCAAAACAGATTCCGATAGATTTTCCACAATTTAACATATTGGGAGTTTACCCTGGAACGGACATCTGGAACGAGTTTGAGAGGAAGGGACTTCTTAACGGAGAAGAATATTGGGAAACAGGTACTTCGATTTCCAAAATCTGCCAAAGTACGGTGTCAAATCAAGAAATCAGGCAGATGATCCATGACGCATTTTATGATTTTATCCGTCGGCCAAGCTTTCTACTAAAACAAATCGCAAGAACTCTAAAAAGTCAATATCGAATGAATATTATAATAAACAACTTAAGTCGACTAAGCAGCATTAAGGAGAACATTCGAAGCGTTGCATGATTCCGCGAAACACATACATAAAATCCTAGGGCTTCTTCACTTTGATAAAATTTCTTCTTTCTAAAAGTCAACGCAAATGTCACCTGAAGATTCCGTCAACAAGCCCTCCCTCCCCCTTAGGCAGTTTCTTCATGCCTTTATATTGGAGAAACGGAGGAACCTGAAGTCTCTTTGGAAGAGGAAAAGGTGTTGGTCTGACCACAACTCTAGGACTGTTTATGGGTGTTTACTCACGACAACGTCGCACGCACTTGAACATTTCATGTAATTATGAACACGGTTCACGCGGTGTAATGCATAGTTTAGTTTATCCGAAACTACCAGTCCCCCCCATCCCTTCCTTCTCTCCTATTTTGAAGAGCCCTTCTCTATGAAATTGCTTCATGATAAATCTATTAGCAAGTCTTGAAGTTCTTCGGAAAACATAAATAAGCATTAAAGACGTCTCTCAGAAAGTAACCGAGGTCTTCCAAATAGTGGCCGAGGTGAGGTAGCATGGTAGC
>JAUUWK010000074.1 GCA_030589055.1 Candidatus Bathyarchaeota archaeon
ATGTTGCCTGTTGCAAAAAATATGACCCTACCCTTTAGTTGGAAGTTCATTGTACTTCACGGCTTTTTCTTGGCGCCTTCGGCTGACACCATAAAATATTTTTTCCAGTTTATCTGTGCTATTTCTAGGATGTTGCCGTCTGGATCGGTGAAGCTTGCTTGCTTTACGCCCCAATGTTTCTCATGCAATTCTTTAATGATTTTCACTCCTTTGTAGACTTTTTCCACATCATTCACAAGAAACTCCACGGAAGGCGACAAAGGGTTTACTTTTTGTCTTCCTGTAAGTTTTGGGATTAGACCGATTTCCACTCCGCCACATTCGAAGCCAACGTAACTCGAGTATCCATACTTCTTTTCCAAGCCTAATGATTCTTCATAGAATTCTGCGGCTTTTTCTAGATCTGAAACATAAGAAGTTATACACCAAACAGTCTTGATCATTTATCAGTCAGCTTTCCTTTCAGCAATATAACGCCCTCGCCTCTCTATCTCCCTTATCTTATCTAAAACATTTTTACCAGTTTCAGAGCCTAACACCTTGGAATAGCCCTCAATCACAGCGTTGAAACATTCTTCAACAAACCTGAAATGTGTGCTTTGGAGAGCCCTCTTCATGAGGTGTAGATCCACTCCTCTTGCTTCTAATTCCTTTGATTTTTCGCCAAGTCCAAAATCCACAAAGAAGATTTTTCCTTCAGAACTAAGAATCATGTTTGACGTTGTTAAATCGCCGTGAATTATTCCGTATCTATGAAGTCTACCTATCAATTCGCCGATTCTAAGGCATAAAATCTGTCGTTCGCTTTTAGAAGCTTTGTTCAGCAACTGTTTTACTTGTCTTCCCTCTATGAACTCCATTATGATTGTAGCATCTTTAACGTTGACCAGAAATATGGTGGGTGTGGGTACTCCAGCCTTTTTTGCTTCATGAATTAGTTGCGGTTCATGGATCGTTCTGTAAGTTTTAATCTGCTCATCCAGTTTTGATAACCGGTATTTCTTTGGCAAACGCTTCTTCATTATCACTTTTCTGCCGTGCCAACTTGCAAGGTACAAGCTGGCTTCGGCTCCTTTCTTAATCAAAAGTGGCTGTTTCATTTCACCCAAGGAACTTCAACCTCTTCAAGTCGCCACCTCGACTTCACAAAACTTTCCTCAATAGGCGTAACAACGCCGTGCTTGTAGGCTAGTATGCCTGTCCATGCAATCATGGCTCCGTTGTCAACCGCGAATTCTCTGGGTATAACAGAAAACTCAGCGTCGTGTTCTTCTGCTATAGCTTTAATCATCGATTGCAATCTTTTGTTGGCTGCCACTCCACCAGTTAACAACACTTCCTTTTTCTCCGTGTGCGCCAAAGCCCGTTCAGTAACCTCAGTAACCATAGAAAACACCGTTTCCTGAAGACTGTAACATAAGTCCTCAAGCTTGTGCTCTCCTTTTTTGAATAGGTTGATGGCGGCGGTCAGTAAGCCACTGAAGGACATGTCCATGCCCTTAACCGTGTAGGGTAGAGAAATCAACTTTTTTCCGTTTGCAGCAAACCTCTCAACAACAGCCCCGAAAGGCTCGCCAACCCTTTGATGCAACCCAGCCTCTCTCGCGAAAACATCCAAGCAGTTTCCAATTGCGATGTCTAAAGTCTCGCCAAAAACCCTGTAGCGACCAGAATCAAAAGCTGAAACTATGGTGTTCCCGCCGGAAACATACAACGTAACAGGGTCCTCAGTGCCTGTTTCAAGTTTTCCTATTTCAATATGTGCAACACAATGATTAACCCCCACAAGATGAATGCCCAGATAAGAAGCTAAGGCTCTGGCCACCGTTGCGCCAGTGCGGAGACATGGACCGAGACCTGGACCCTGAGAGAACGCTAGGATTGACAAATCCGCAGGTTTTATTCCTGCCTTTTTGAAAGCCTTTTCCAAGACTGAGCTTGCCACTCCTGCGTGATGTCTAGCTGCCTCCCGCGGATGTATTCCCCCCTTCGGCGGAATGTAGACGTCTATTATGTTCGCCAATATTTTTCCGCTAAATGTCGATATTCCGACACTGAAGTCATCCGCTGTTGATTCAATTCCTAAACAGTAGGATTCACCTGTTTTCCTCTTCATATCGCTATCCTTCAACACGATTTTCTTCTGTCTTTAACATACATCTTTTTATTTCAAAACGATGTATATTAATATGGAAAGCTTGGAACTGATAAAGATGCCGAGACGCACTGATTTGGAACAAAAAGCCCTAAGATTCATAATAAACAATGGGAGTCAAGGTGTGCTTCAATCGGAGCTATGGCGAAAACTGGGAGGAAGCAGTAGAGAAGGGTCTAGAATAGCCCTAAAGCTGGAGGGCAAAGGACTAATCCGCAGAGAAAAGGAACTTTGCAGCGGAAGATGGACGTATAGGCTTTATCCAAAAAGGCTTCCAGTGTCAATAGATTCCATAGTAGACTGTCCATGTCTAATGTGCCCAGAAGGTTCAAGATGCGGGTCTTCAAGCAATATTTCACCGCAAAACTGCGAGAAACTCACAGAATGGCTTCTATTTCTAGCCGAAAACGAGTGCAGCGAATTAGGTGACAGCTAGTTTTGCCCAAAGCATGGGTACGAGAGCGCAAAAGAGAATATTACTACAAGAAGGCGAAAGAAGAAAAATATCGTTCTAGGGCTGCTTACAAGCTGCTTCAAGCCGTGAAAAAGTATCATTTCATAAAAGATGGAAGTGTCGTTGTTGATTTGGGTGCGGCGCCAGGCGGTTGGATTCAGGCGGCAAGAAAAACTGTGGGCGATGAAGGTTTTGTTTTAGGTGTTGACATAAGACCAATTGAACCTTTCTTAGAGAGTAATGTTCGGACAATAATAGGCGATATAACAGAAGAAGGGACAGTGCAGCAAATATTGAAGCTCCTCCCGAGAAAAGCTGACGCTGTAATTTCAGACACTGCACCAAACATCTCCGGAGTATGGGAGGTAGACCATGCACGCCAAATGGACCTAGCTCAACAAGCCCTAAAAATAACACTAGAAACGCTCGAGCCTTCAGGAACTTTTTTCACAAAAGTTTTCCAGGGAGACATGCTTAGAGATTTCATCGACGAGTTGAAACAACATTTTGAGATTGTGAAAATAATGAAACCTAAAGCAAGCCGAGCTAAAAGCTCAGAAATATTCCTTATAGGAATACATTTGAAACGAACAGCACGCTGAAGCGGCAAAGATAAATTCCGTTATTTCATAATAGACAAGGCAAGGTGGAGTGTTTGAAAATTATCGCAGCGGATTCCTCCGCCGCTATACTAAATCAAGAGTTTGAGCCGCAGTCAATTGTCGGAGCTGCAGCTGTATTAGTCAACCCTCCTTATAGAGAGTGCAACGCGTGTTTGGCTGAACCCATTTTTGCAGACGCAGAAAACGGGCATGAAGTTATAGTGCATGAGGCGGAGCTTTGCAGGGAACTGCTTGGAAGAGTAAAGGCAGATGTTATTCATCTCGATATGTCTTTAGGCGCCGTCCCGCTTGAGCGGTTATCTCCAATCCAGTTATCCAACATAAGAGTTTCAAGCAGAGCGAGACGGCATCTCATAAAAATTCTACCTAGACTTAGGAAAATTGCTGGTGAAGTTACACAAAAATATGGGATCGAAATTTTAGCCATAGGTAAAGAAAGCATTCCGGTGAGGATTGCAGAGTTAACAGCGGGGGCACACGCTATACTATATGCGTGTGACAAAGCTCTAAGAGAAAACCAAATGGTTCTGCTTGGTTTACCCTCTAAATGTCAGCCTAGACCAGCTGAGAAGAGAGTATATCTCTACTCGCTTATAGCGGCGGAATACGACATCAGAGGCTTTGCAGAAGACACAAAAGAATTATTGGAAAAAGTCGATATCGTGGAAATACTGAATCCGATTGTGAGGGGCTTCCGAGCCTTAAAATTAACTCCAAAAACATAAAAACCGTACGCTTCAATAACAAAAATATAAGTGTTGTCCACTGCACAATTGAGATAATAACCAAATCTTTTTACATGAGCGGGATAAGGATGCATTAAAGGATGATTTCAATGGAAGAGGATGACAATAAGATTTCTCCCTTTGGGGCCATTTTGGCAGTCGTGGCTACTTTCATACTATCCTTATTTCTTGGGGCTGCGTTTTTTATTTTGTTTGGGTACGGTTTTGCGATGGTGTTTGGGGAACTGCTCATTATAGTGGTTCCACTTGGATATATGCTCTATAAGGGAGTTGATGTTAGAAGCTACATAGGATTAGAAATTGGGCCTAGAACTATTCTGTTGGGGGTCGCCATGGGGGGCCTTCTCTTGTTTTCTAATGTTATCATCTCCGCCGGGATGATCGCTGTTTTCGGGGTGAGCGAGGCTGTTGTAGAAACTAATAGTTTGATCATGAATATGAGTGACTCTCTGCAAGGGTTGCTTTTAGTGATTATTGTTTTGTCCCTGGCTGGGTTGTGCGAGGAGTTTACCTTTAGAGGTTTTCTGCAAAACACGATTAATAGCAAGTATTCCTTAGGACTGGCATTATTCGTCTCTTCCTTAGCTTTCGGCTTCTTTCATTTTGATCCACAAGCGGTTTATACTATCTCAGCGGTTCTTATGGGACTGTTGCTAGGCTACATTTACCATCGTTGGCATTCGTATGTCCTTTCTGCTGTCGCCCATTCGACTTTGAACCTCATAGCACTAGCCATAATGTTGAGCGCGCGCGCTACTATTGGATAGTTATTTGAACATGAGTCTCTGCAACTTTGCAGTTTGCACGCAGAAAAAATGTGATTTAAGATCAACTGTTTTTCTAGCCTTTTGTGATTCCCATGCTTATGTCTAGTGCCTTTGTGCTGTCTGTTATTTCGCCTAGGCTTACTATGTTAACTCCGGTTGACGCGTAAGCAAGAACGTT
>JAUUWK010000044.1 GCA_030589055.1 Candidatus Bathyarchaeota archaeon
TATGATGAGGGGAATGCCGTTTCTCACAGCCTCCTCCATTACACATTTGCAGAGCACAGTCTTGCCGGATCCGCTGGCTCCAAGAGCCATAAAGTGACGATGAAAAGCCTTTGTAGGTAGCTCAACTAGAGATTCGCTCACGATCTCCTTACCTAAGAAAAAGGACAAATTAATTCTCCTCTTGTATAATTTACAGATATCTTTTTATTTATTTCGAGCACGGGGTTGCGTCTGTGGTTTTGCTGATGGACTGGAATCTTTACTTGAACTTGTGCGCACAAGCAGGTATTGAGTAGAATTTTAGTGATAAATTTGTGTTTCAATTTTGGGCAGGGCATCATCGTGAGTAACGTGTAGGCTTGCATGCAATTCCAAGAATCTTTCACAAAAACTTAAGAAGCCTGTAAACGTAGTCTTTCAATCTGGAGTTTGGTGGCGATGGCTGAATCGTTGACTTCAAGTTATAAAAAACTGATGGAAAAAGTAAAAAACCTCTTCATTTTAGAGTCGACGGCTGCTATCGTCCATTGGGACATGGAAACAAAGATGCCGCCAAAGGCGATTAAGCTGCGAAGCCTACAGCTTGCTATGCTCAGTCGAATCGGGCATAAGATGAGCACAGATCCAGAGATTGGAAAATTATTGGAAGAGATTATGCGGCACCGGGAACACGACGGTCTTGGCGATATCCAAAAGAGAAATCTGTATTTGATAAAGAAACATTATGATGAACAGACTAGGCTTCCAGAAGAACTTGTTGTGGAAACTGCAAGACAGCAAGCTATGACTATTGATACTTGGAAGAAAGCGAAAGCTGCTAAAGATTTCTCCATGTTCAAGCCTGAACTCGAAAAGCTTCTCGACTTGAGGAAAAGGGCCGCTGGAATTTTAATGGACGTAAAGAGGACAGCAACACCCTATGATGCACTGGTAGATATTTTTGAACCAAAGATGGCAGTGGGACCAATAAGCAAGGTTTTCGCAGAATTAAGAGAAGGCCTAGTTGCTCTATTACGGAAATGTGAAGTAGCTCCAAAGCAGCCAGATATATCCATTCTAAAACGTCGAGTCCCTGTAGACGCCCAACGTAAAATTGCTGAATCACTTGCTGAGTTTATTGGATATGATATAAAATCAAAAGAGGCAGGAGGCAGGATTGATGAAACCGAACATCCTTTCACAACGGGATATTATGACGATGTGCGAATCACGACACACTATTACAAAGATAACTTCGCATCATCAATATTTTCCACGCTGCATGAGGGAGGCCACGCAATTTACGAACAAAATCTAAATCGAGAATGGATTTTCCAAGCAGTTGGGACAGCATGCTCCTCGGGTCTCCATGAATCACAATCACGATCCGTGGAAAACATAGTAGGAAGGTCACGCGAATTCTGGATTTGCTTTCTGCCAAAACTGAAAGAACTTACAGGCAACATCCTTTCAGACGTAGACTTAGACAGGTTCGTTCACGCTGTTAACCAAGTTAAGCCATCCAAGATTCGCGTTGAAGCAGACGAAGTCACCTATTGCCTTCACATCATCATAAGATTCAACATTGAACGCGACCTATTTGCCAACAAAATAACAGTAGCAGAACTCCCACAAATTTGGAACCAAAGCTATAAGGAGTATCTTGGTGTAGACATCGAAAACGACTCTGAAGGCGTAATGCAGGACATACATTGGGCCAGCGGCGCATTTGGCTATTTCCCGAGCTACGCATTAGGCAACATCTACAGCGGACAAATACTGGCTACTATGGAAAAAGGCTTATCAGACTGGAAAACCCAAATTTCAAGCGGCAACTTCCAAAACATAAAACAGTGGCTAGCCAAAAGCGTTCATAATCACGGAAACCTCTACGACCCTGCAGACTTGATTAGAAGAATCACTGGAGAAGAACTAAACGTCAAACCATACCTCAATTATCTGCACAAGAAATATTCAAAGCTCTACGGTTTCTAGCCATCATCCTTTTTCTTTAAAGCCTCCCAAACTATCAGAACAATTTTCGCGAGAAAACCAGCAATTGCAAGGTATATGCCAGCCCAACCAGTCAATGCGTCATAATAGTTAGCACCATACAGAAACAAAACTACACCTGCGATTACTACACCTAAGCAAATCAAATCTTTCCATGACATACAACTAACTCCAAAGCTCTCTAATTTTAACCCTTTTTTGAGGCTCAAAGATATATAGACTTTACTTAGAACTCGATAACTTTTTCCCTTCAACATAAACGGTTATTCATGACCATCTGAAATGCACTAAAATAATCGCGGATTCTCTTTCTAAGACCGACACACATATGTCGGAGAATAATCATCAAGACGAAGAGAAATGTAACAGGTTATAAGGGGAAGTGTCGAAAAACAACTTTCATGGGAAGCTTCTGCAGCTGGGTAGTGCGTTTTTGTCGATAATACTAATCTTATAATTCGATTTCATCGTGATAATCCGACACATTTATATATAGCGTTGCTCAAAATACCGCGGAAGGTAAATGTAAATGTCGGGACAGGATATAAAGAAGCCGGAAACTAGAGATGAGTTCGAAAAGGTGTTAATGGAAACCGCGAAAAAAGAAGCAAAAGCTCGTAGCTTCTTGAAAGGTAGGCCGACAAAGCCTACAATTTCCGGCACAGCTAAATTGCTTAACATACATAGAGACACTCTTTATGCGTGGCTTAAGGAGTTTAATGTCGATTTTAAGGAGATAGCTGACGTTGTGTCGACAGCTCAAGTCATAGAAACTGTCGGGTCTTCTGGAAGACGTACTTATTTGATAGGGGAGGCGTTGGTGGGGGGAGGAAACGAGGTGGCTCATATAGACCTTTTGATAGGTGATAAGGAAGGTCCTGTCGGAGAGGCTTTTGCTGCTGGGTTATCCAGCCCTTGTAAAGGGCACACACCAATTTTAGCTGTTATCAGACCGAACCTGCCTCCTAAACCACACGTACTACTTGTACCGAAGGTCACCGTGAAGAATTCAGAAGATACTGCCAAAATTTTTGGTCCAGCGCAGGCAGCAGTCGCAAAGGCTGTCGCAGACGCTGTTGAAGAAGACGTTTTTCCAAAAGATAAAGTAGACGATTGGGTCATAGTTTGCAGTGTTTTTGTGCATCCCAAAGCGAAGGACTACCGCAGGATATACCATTACAATTATGGAGCAACCAAACTAGCCCTGAAAAGAGCCTTGGCAAATTATCCGCCCTTAGAAAAGGTTCTTTATGACAAAGACAGAGCTAAACATCCAATAATGGGATTCAGAGTGCCGCGCCTTTGGAGGCCACCATACCTACAAATCTCACTTGACATACCAGATTTAGAACGAAACAAGAAGATTATAGCCTCGCTTCCAAGAAGCGACAGAATAATATTGGAACTCGGCACACCCCTCATAAAAAGGTACGGAACAAAAGTAATAAGCGAACTAAGAGAAATCGCCAAAGACGTATTCTTCGTTGCAGACCTAAAAACTTTAGATGTTGGGAAGGTTGAGGCTGACTTGGCTTACGAGGAAACAGCAGACGCAGTCGTTGCCGCAGGACTAGCACCCGTCGAAACACTGAACGCCTTCATTCATGAAGCAAAAAGACTTGGAATATACGCCGTAGTAGACATGTTAAATGTGGAAGACCCCGTCAAAAAACTTAGGATGCTTAAGGATTTCCCCGACATAATAGTTTTACACAGAGGAATAGATCAAGAAACCGGAAGAACCCTTGGATTAGAACTCATCCAAGGACTGCGACAAACCTTTAAAGAGAAGCGATTCCTTATCGCCGTAGCAGGAGGAATAGTACCAGAAACAGCAAAGGAAGCCCTAGCAAAAGGGGCAGACATACTCGTTGTTGGAAGGTATGTGACCCAATCTAAAGACATTGAACGTGCTGTAAGGGAACTTCTTAAATTAACGCCTGAAATGCGACGAGATGTAGACTTGTTTAGAGTACACGTGGAGTAGTTGCTTATCAGACAATTTTCATAAATCCTTAATAGAGAGATGTTCAACTTTCATAACATTACTGGAGAGTCTAATGCTTGGCTAAGTTCAAAATAATCGTTTCAGACCCAGATTCGGGAACCTCAAAAACTGTTGAATTGGAGGGAACTCGCGCTGTCCCACTGATTGGAAGAAGAGTAGGCGAAGTATTAGATGGGGCAATAGCGGGTTTATCAGGACATAAAGTGCAGATAACTGGGGGTTCGGATAAAGATGGATTTCCGATGAGACCAGACGTTCATGGCGGTGTTCGTAGAAAGGTGATATTAGGCGGAGGAGTAGGCTTTAACCCCAGAGATGAGGGGCAAAGGAAAAGAAAAATGGTTCGCGGAAACGTGATAACAGACGAAATAGTGCAGATAAACATGAAAATTGTGGAGAAACCAAAACAAGCCAAAGAAGGCAAAAAGAAAAAAGAAAAAGCGCCTAAAAAAGAAGATGAGACTAAGACTTAACGTTTATTAACTTGCCAAATTTAATCCTTCCAATAAACTTGAAACGTTTATGGGAAAATAAAATGAGTAGTAAAAAAAACACGGCTCTACCCAAGCAACCAGAACTGAACATCGGCACTATAGGTCATGTTGACCATGGCAAAACAACATTGGTGCAGGCATTAACGGGTATTTGGGCAGCAAAACACAGCGAAGAGTTGAAAAGAGGCATAACGATAAGATTAGGCTACGCGGACATGGCTGTGTATAAATGTTCAAAATGCGAGGCGCCGAAAAATTATTCGACAAAACCAGTTTGTCCTTATTGCAATTCAAAAGCAACCTTTATTCGAGCAACCAGTTTCGTGGACGCCCCAGGTCATGAAGCATTGATGGCCACAATGCTCTCAGGAGCCGCAATAATGGATGGGGCAATACTTGTGATAGCTGCAGACGAGCCGTGTCCCCAGCCACAAACGAGAGAGCATCTAGCAGCTGCTGAAATCGTTGGCATAAAAGACATCGTTGTCGTACAGAATAAGATCGACATTGTTGATGAGGCAAGAGCGCGCAGAAGTTATGAAGAAATTAGGATTTTTGTCAAAGGAACAATTGCGGAAAAGGCTCCTATCATTCCTGTTTCAGCACAGCGATCAGTGAACATGGATGTTCTTATTCAAGCGATGGAAGAGTTTGTCCCGACGCCGAAGAGAGACAAAACAAAACCCCCATTAATGTATGTCATTCGCTCCTTCGATGTCAATAAACCAGGTACTCCAGTTAAGAAGCTGAAAGGAGGAGTTATTGGAGGCACAATACTACAAGGCCATTTTTCAGTTGGAGATGAAATAGAGATTCGTCCTGGAATCACCGTAGAAAAAGAAAGAAGAAGGGTCTATAACTCCCTAATCAGCGAGATTACTAGTCTGCATGCAGGAGGAAGAAGCGCGAAGGAAGCTTATTGCGGCGGATTAGTAGGAGTGGGAACACTTTTAGACCCGTCATTTTCAAAAGCAGATGGGCTAACAGGTAACGTGGCTGGAAGGAAAGATGAGCTTCCTCCGACGGTTTCGGAATTAACTTTGAAAACACAGATTCTTGATCGAGCTGTAGGGACAAAAGAACTTGTGAAGGTTGAGAGAGTAAACATGGGCGAAACATTGCTTTTACATGTGGGCTCAGCGATAACAGTTGGGAAAGTTACTTCAATAATGAAGGGTGATATCAGAGTTCAGCTTACAAGACCAGTTTGTGCACAAATAGGCTCAAGAGTTGCAATGAGCAGAAAAATTGCCGGTAGATGGAGACTAATAGGATACGGAATGACAAAGTAACATGTCGCCAGAATTTAAACATATAAAGAAAACGTTAAGGATCATTTTGGATTCGAACGCTTTGTTTATTCCACTTCAGTTTAGAATTGATATTTTTGAGGAATTAAAACCGCTTTTAAATAGGAAATTCGAGTTGATTTTGCTTTCGCCAATTCGACAGGAGCTTCAAAAACTTGCGGAGAAGGGGTCACCGAAAATGCGGAAAAATGCTTCCTACGCCCTAGAAACAGCGGAAAAATGCAAGTTAGTTGAATTGGAGGGAAAGTATGCTGTTTTCTCTCCGGATGATGCCATTTTTCAAATGGCGCGTGAGTGGGAATGCTCAGTGTTTACAAATGATAGAAAGCTTAGAAAAAGGCTAAGAAATATAAATGTGCCAGTTATCTATGTGAGACAAAAATCACGTTTAGAAATTGATGGAGGGATATGACCTTTTGTTCAAACTTGTAACTCTTGAGGATACAATTCGTATTCCACCTGAAACATTTGGTAACCCATTAGAGGCTGTAGGGCTTCAACAGGTTAAGGCAAAATATGAGGGAATGGTCAATGGAGTATTAGGTTACGTTATAGCTGTAACCGATGTGAAAGTGAGCTTGGTTGGCAAAATTCTTCCTGGAGATGGGGCTACCTACCATAAAGTGAGCTTTTCCTTACTGACGTTTTATCCTAAAATTCAGGAAGTAGTCGAAGGGGAGGTTGTGGAGATTGCTGATTTCGGAGCCTTTGTGCGTATAGGTCCTGTTGATTCTTTGCTCCATGTTTCGCAGCTTATGGACGATTTTATCTCGTATGATGAAAAACAAGGCGTTCTGATAGGGAAAGAAACTAAAAGGAAACTGACGAGCGGAGATCATGTTCGTGCTCGAATAACAGCGGTCTCTCTCGGTAGAGCTGGAAGCTCTGGAAAAATAGGTATAACAGCTAGACAGCCTTTTCTTGGCAAGCTGAAATGGATTGAGCAAAAAGTGCAAAAGATAAGGGAAGCTGTAGAAGAAAAGTCGTCAAAGGAAGAAGTTCAGAAGAAAGGTGGATCAAATGCCTGAAAAAGCTTGCTCAACTTGTCATCTTATAGTCGCTGGAAACGTCTGCCCAAAATGTAAAACATCAACCTTAAGCGATGACTTCAGCGGGGTGGTTATAATATTTGATCCGAAAGGTTCAGCTATCGCCGAAGTCATGAAAATCAAGGAGAAAGGGCGTTATGCGTTAAAGGTTAGGTGAGATGACCACTAGGTACAGACTTACACCAGAAACGCGTAGACAACTTAAGAATCCAATAGGCATACTTATTCGAGGTTCATTTAACGGAACAATGAAAACGTTCAAGGATTTGGTGGAGAAAGAGAATCCGCCGATGGTAATTTCTGTAGGAGATATCGTGTCAAAAAATCTTACAGAAAACAACGTGTCCGCCAAGTTATCCGTTGTGGATAACAAGGTTATGAGAAGGCGAATACAGCCGATTGCACTTACAGCAGACAAGACTATGTATGTTAAGAATCCCCCAGGAACAATAACAGAGGAAGCAATTGCAGCAATTCAAGAAGCAATAAAAGATAATGGTCATATCAAATTAGTTGTGGATGGAGAGGAGGACTTGCTTGCACTTGTTGCTGCTTTGTATGCGCCGGTAAACTCTTTTGTCGTTTACGGTCAGCCACGTGAAGGCATAGTTGTGGTCAAAGTTACGAATGGGAAAAGGGCGGAAGTGACTGAAATTTTGGAAGCTATGGAGATTTTTCGAAAAGCTAAATAAAGAGGAAACGTATCAAGTCAACACTGTGTCTGAGGAAAAATCATGGAAATCAAGATAGTATCAGAGAAAGAAAATCCGTTGCTGAAACGGAGAGAAGTACAGTTCCGAGTAAATCATGGTCAAATGGGCAGCACACCACCCCGGTTAGAAACCCGAAAAGCCCTCGCCAGCGTCTTAAAAGCGAAGGTAGATCTGGTTTTTGTCAGAAAATTGGAAACTAAAACTAGTACACATGTCGCGGTTGGATTAGCAAATGTTTATGAATCCATAGACCAAGCAAGACTTGTTGAACCGGAGTATATTATCAAAAGGAACACCCCACCTGAAAAACCAGCAGAAGAAGGAAAAGAGTAGAACATGTCGGAAGAGAAAAGACCTAAAGAAGAAGCGAAGGAAGAGGAAAAACCTAAAGAAGAAGCGAAGGAAGAGGAAAAAAATAAAGAAGAAGCGAAGGAATAGGAAAAACAAAAAAAAGAATCGAAGGAAG
>JAUUWK010000026.1 GCA_030589055.1 Candidatus Bathyarchaeota archaeon
ACTGAAGAGGGCAAAGAAGCAGAAACAATCGGTGAAGCCACAGCAGACTTCACAGGCGTGGCTATGCAAACAGTAGTCGGCGGAAAAAGAATAATCAGTAGACCAGTGGGAGACCCAGTGCCAAGAATATGCTAGCTTTTCAAGCGAATACCACTCAGGCGACCTACTATCCAATTCCCAATCAACTGTCTACTTACGCCTGCTCTCTAGAAATGGTTGAGAGAATTAAAAAAAATGGTGAGGGTTGGGGCTCATTTGCGCTTGAAGCCTCTCTCAAATGTTCGATTAACCTTTGAGTTTCGCTATTTTTTGGTTGAGCACCTCTCTTAGCAGTGAGATTGGTAAGTATCCGTTTGCTGTGATGGTGTCGTGGAAGATTTTCTCACTGTATTTTGCTCCCATTTTCTGTTTCACTTCTTCTCGCAACTGCAATATCAAGTGCTTGCCCAGTAGATATGAAAGGGCGTAGCTGGGTGTTTGTGTGTAACGGCGTACCTCTGCGATGGCGCCTTCTCTTGACATTCCAACCTCTTTTAGCAACATGTCAACAGCTTCATCAAAGCTCATCTCGCCACATGACAATTTAACGTCTACGATAATCCTTACAGCACGCCAGATCACATCATTAATTTGTATCAGTTTAGATTCCAAGTCTGTTACGTATCCGTGTTCCATCATCATTTGCTCACAATAGTGCGCCCAACCTTCAACGGTCTCTATTCCTTCAGCGAGCATGTGTATTAGAGAGCTTCTGTTTGATATTGCACCTTGCAGAAAATGTCCTGGGAAAGCTTCGTGAACCGCGGTGTTTCGAATGCTAGCGTAGTTTAAGTGGCTACCAAGGTTTGCGATGTCTTTGGGGCGGGTGACCACGTAAACACCTATCATCGGCTTGTCAAATCTCGACGGCATCATCATGGCTGCAAAGGGAATGAGCGGTGCCAAGAAACCTGGTGTTTCCTCAACTATCAATTTGTCTTCTTCGCAAACGGTTGCAATATTGTTTTTGATGATGAATTGTTTTGCTTCTTCCATAGCCTTTCTTGTCGTGTTCAAGGCTTCTTCAAAGGTCTTAGGAGCGTTCTTTTCAATCGTTTTAATGACTTCTTTGGCGCTTTTGTCTGGGTCGATTTGTGCTGCTATGCGCGTTCTTTCCTCTTTCAGCTCCTTAAGATATTTGGCACCAAGTTGGAGGATTTCTTCTGACGTCATTCCCAAGCCACGTAGTTGAATTAGTTTCTCAAATTTTTCTTTACCTAAAGCCCAGTTCTCAGTTGTCTTTGCCTTGAGCCTTTCCAGCCACTGCATATGCTCTTGAAACGGTTGCATCAAATCAGTCGCCGCTTTTACAAGCCTTCCGTGAAGCTCTTCAGGAATCTTGCCTTTTGTTGATGCAACAATAAACTGGAATAGTCCGGGTATCTGCTTTGCTGACTCGAGGGCGACTTCAGTCCACAGCTTTACAGGCTTTGAATCTTCAAATCTCGACCGAAACTCTTCCAAAAACTTTGGAAGTTTTTCAAGCCTTGCAATAATGGCGTCGATTCGCTTTTCTAAGGGCGCATAGTCTCTAGTGATCATAGCAAAGAAGACACCGCCAACTTCGCCGAAGGCGTCCGGATTCAATTCGTGCATGCGCCGTTCATAAAAATCGAACCTGCCCATTTCAAGAACGCGCTCTGTTACTTGCCAGTCTATCTTATTAGCGTCGTTCAAACCATCGTAGTCTACTGTTTCTTTCATGCGCCTAGCAGATTTTTCAAGCAGTTTCAAGTTTTCAAGCACATGTGCCGTGTCGCCTTTCGAAAGCAGATAATCATATGGGTCATGAAGACCTAAGTAACTAGCGAAGTGAGGGTTCTCCTTGAAGAATTTGTCGAACATCTCTTTCTTAAGTTCCTCGAATTTCTCGTCTGCATTCAAGTTTTTTCACCTTTGCCCCAATAAGAGACCTTTCAGTAATTAAGCTTTGATTTTTTTTTATAGAATTCACGTGCATATTTTGGAGGGGCAAGTTTATAAGAGACTTCTAAGGGATAGCTTCGTTGTGCAAGAAGCAGTTTTTGCGCATAAAATGTAAGGAGATGAAGTAGTGAATGTCTGACAGAGAGATGCATAAGGCAGTCTGTGCTGATTGTGGACAGGAATGCGAAGTTCCATTCAAACCTGACCCAAGTAGACCTGTTTACTGCCGAGAATGCTGGCAAAAAAGAAGACCCCCAAGAAGAAGATTTTAGTTCAAACTAACATCTTTTACAATAAAAGCCACTTTTCCGTGTTTTTTCTTATCCTAGTGGAAACGCGTTGAACAGTGCTGATTTGGTTTTAGCCAAACTAGGTGTCTTATGACTACCTACCGATTAAGCGTTAAGAAGGAGATGGTTTATATGCAATGGCGAACGTCAAATTGAAATCTAGGAAACAGTTTTATCAGCTTTCGCCCATATTTGGCATGTTCCTTCGCTGCTTACCATGCACGGACCTACAGGCTTTTGTGGAGTGCATGCCTTCATGAATAATGGACATTCTATTGGCTTAACCTTCCCAATTATTACAAGATGACATTTGCAGCCCGGTTGAATGTCCACGGCACCGTAAACTTTTGGATTATACCTTAAACGTGCATCAAAGCCTTCATAATCCTCGCGAAGCTCAAAAGCTGAAGACGGAATTACACCGAGTCCACGCCAGTTGCCATCCACCACTTCAAAAACTTCCCTCATCAATTCCTGCGCTTTAACATTACCTTCTGGACGAACAGCCCGCACATACTCATTCTCCAAGCGTGGTTTACCTTCACTTAATTGTTTCAAAATCATGTAAACGCCGAACAAAACGTCTAACGGTTCAAAACCAGCAACAACAGTTGGCATGCCATAAACCTCTGGAAAAACCTCGTAAGGCTTAACCCCAATAATAGTGCTAACATGACCAGGCGCAATAAAACCGTTCAAGCTCAAATCTTTCATCTCCACCAAGAGCTTCATAGCCGGAGGAATAACACGATGACAAACCAGAAAACTAAGGTTCTCAGGCGGCTTCTTCACAACCTCAACCGCTGTAGAAGGCGCTGTCGTTTCAAAACCCACGGCGAAAAAAACAAAATCCTTTTCCTTTTCCTTTTCAGCCATCTTAACCGCATCACCCACTCCATAAACTACACGGACATCAGCGCCTTCAGCCTTAGCATCTAAAAGAGACATTTTAGAACCTGGAACACGTAGAACATCGCCAAAACACGTGACAACCAAGCCTTTCAACGCCAACTGTATAGACTCATCAAACTCTGAAGCAGGAACAATGCAAACCGGACATCCCGGCCCAGCTATAACCTCCACATTTGAAGGGAGAAGACTGCGCAAGCCAAAATGAGTAATAGTCCACTCGTGCGTACCACAAACATGACAAATCTTAATCGCGCCTACGTTTGACGCAAGTTTACGTATTTTCTCAAAGACCCGTTTCGCTAGAGTCGCATCTCTAAACCTTAAACTTTCAACCATTAATTTATGCCTCTGCCGCATCAAGAATTTCATTCCACAAACGCAAAGTTTCCAGAGCTTCTTCTTCACTTAAAACCTGAATCGCATAACCCGCATGAACCAAAACATAATCCCCCATCTTGGCATCCACAAGCATTACATTCACCTCTCTTAAAACACCCTCACCAAAATCCACTCTGGCACCATCACCCTTAACCTCTACAACCTTCGCCGGAATCGCTAAACACATAGCCATCACACCTACGTGAACAGCCACACAGATAAATCCGTTATGCTCAAAACTACGAAAAACCAGCCACAACAGCTTGCCCAAAAGACAAGCCACCATCGCCCGGCGGAATAGCCTCATGAACCAGAAACTCTAAACCAGAAACCTCTACAACCTTCCGCATAACCGAAGCCAAAATTTTATTACATGCAACCCCACCTGAAAAACCCACCGTCTTAACATTGTTTTCTAACGCTTTCTCAATTGCTAACATGGCTAAGCCCCTAGCCAAGTAAGCATGAACAGAATATGCCAAATCAGCCTTAGAATATCCTCTTCTGTTCTCAAACACTTCCAAAAGCAACTGAGTAGTATCCAAAACGCCACCATTTATCACAGGTTTAAGCTTTAACACATCTCTACCTTTAATTGCCGCGGACTCCAACTTCATCGCTGGCTCACCCTCATAAGTACGCTCATAACACACACCTAAAACAGCTGCCACCGCATCCAAAACCCTCCCGCAACTGGTCGTTTCAATTATCTTGCTTCTCTTCTCAAGCTGATGAAGAATTATCTCAATTTCTTTCTCGCCGTAAGGAAAGTGCTGTTGATTTTGCAGAAGCCAGCTTTGCACATCCGCTTTTCTATGTAGGATTCCCGTAGCAATTCTCAATGGATAACGTGTCGCTAAATCTCCTCCAACTAATGGCTGCTTTTGAAGATGAGCTAAACGTTCAAAATCAGGAAACTTCCAGGTGCAGAATAAAATTTCACCGCCCCAAGCCTCGCCATCCAAGCCGTATCCATATCCATCGCAACAAACACCAATAATCTCTTTTACACCATGTTCAACCATCAAAGCAGCAATATGTGCATAATGGTGCTGGATTTGAATTAGCTGCCAACCATTCTCCTCAGCAAGATCCTGAGCAAGCTTCGTAGTCGTAAACTTCGGATGAAGGTCACACGCAACCGTTTCAACCTTACTGTTTGTTAGACGAATCAAGTGTTCACTTGCGTTTTTCAGAAAATCTCGTGTTTCAATGTTTTCGACATCGCCAATGTGCTGAGAAATGAAAACTTTGTTCCCTAACAAAACACATGCAGTATTGTTCAGTTCTCCACCTAAACCAAGTGTGCAACGTTTACCCTTCTCTTTCAATATTATGGGGGCTGGCGCATAACCTCTCGAGCGTCTTAGAAAAGCTTGGTGGTTATCATGCGAGCGGATGACTGAGTCGTCGCATCTATGGTCAATTTGCCTGTTATGAAACAAGAAGTAATCTACAGTGCTGCCTAGTTTTCTTAAGGCTTCATCGTTGTCCTTTATTATCGGCTGGTTCGGAGGATTCGCACTAGTCATCACAAAAGCAGGATCATCTACCTTGTCAAAAAGCATGTGATGCAAACCAGTGTAAGGAAGCATAACACCTATGTTGTGTAAGCCAGGAGCAATCAAATCCGAAAGAAAATAGTTATTGCTTTTATTCAAAAGCACTATCGGACGAGCATAAGAGGTTAAAAGCTCAGCCTCTTCCTTACTAACCTCTGCAAAGGATTTCATGGATTCAAAGCTTCTAGCCATGATTGCAAGGGGCTTCTGTCTTCTATGCTTAACCTCTCTAAGCCTGACTAAAGGCTCATCCTCAGTCGTTGCAGTGGCAATGTGGAAACCGCCGTATCCTTTTACAGCTACAATCAAGCCTTCTGAAAGAAGTCTTCCAGCCTCTTGGATAGGGTTTTTGTGCCTTATCAGTTCACCTTTTTTGGTTGTCAAGCACGCCTTTGGACCGCATTTTGCGCATGCAACTGTTTGCGCGTGAAAACGTCTATTAAAAGGGTTTTTGTATTCGCTTTTGCAGAAACTACACATTGGAAACTCTTGCATGGTTGTGTTTTTTCTGTCATACGGAAGTCTTTCGATGATCGTGTATCTTGGGCCACAATTTGTGCAAGTTATGAAGAAATACTCGTATCTTGGATCTTCTAAGCGTCTAAGCTCCTTCAAACATTCGCCACAGATGGCTATGTCCGGCGGGATAGCAGAGCCCGAAAGCTCAGCTTCCTCAGAGCTCTCTAAAATTGCAAAAGACTTATACTTCTTTTTACCTTCTAAAGACCATGTGATTGTTTCATAAATCTCAGCTAAAGGAGGTTTCTTCTCCTTTAAATCCTTCAAAAACTTTTCGATGTTTTCTCCTTTACCTTCTAATAATACTTCTACTCCTGCGTCCCCCATGTTTCTGACATAACCATTTAAACCGTTTTTCACGGCGATTCGATAGATGAATGGACGGAAGCCTACACCTTGAACTATGCCGGTGACTCTGATTTTTACGCTCATCAATGTCATCTCTCCATTTCTTTGTTAAGTAATACGACTGAGTTAGTAGAGTTTTCGAGTGCTCTGGAAGTTTTGCAATGTTTCCTGCCTTTTTGTCAAGTTCAGGTGCCATTTTCTCTCCGAATTCTGTCGTTTTCGGTTGGAGACCTAAGAGCAGGACTTTTGTATTTATGCTTTTTTGAAGGATTTCAGGCGAAACGTAAAGTGATACAGCGTGAGAAAACAGGATTGTAATTCTGGGTATCTGAACCTTCATTTTAACTCATAGCTTTCCGAAGTATTACAGTTTCTGATCTGATTATGATTTAGTGCTAAAATAAAAGTCTCTTAGAGTTGTAAGCGTTATCTACTAATGAAAACCATCAAAGAAAGATGATAGTTGATGAATGCCACTAGAGGGTATCCTTTAGGAAACTATACCGTTGAAGCAACCTACGAATCTTACTCAGGCTACACAACAGTGAACATGACAGGAAAGCTTGAAATGCTAGAATATCTCAAAAATACAGTTTATAGGAATCTTTGAATTCATCTCTGTTGAGCCCTGAGTACGCAAACTATCCTTGAAATAGGTTGTGCCATTCCTTTTGTTTGGTGAGGTTGGCGAGGGCTTCAGCGTAGATTTTCACCCTTAAGGATTCAGCATCTCCGTGTGCCAGGTCTTTCACGTGCTTTTGTCCGACGATTTTGAGCTGTTTAACCATTGCTACTGCTAGTTTCTCGAAGTTTCTCGATGAAACTTCCGAAACGTGATGGTATAGTTGGAAGACGGTAAACATTCCCCTTAGATGTTCTATTTGCATCCGTATATAATATCTCTTAACGTCTTGTGGCATGTGGTCGGGGTCGATGATGAATAAGAACGCTAAGGGAGTGTAATATTTTTGTAGGATGCCATGTCGTTCAGGCTCAACTTTCTCTATGGTTATAAGTCCTGCTTCCATGAGCAGGTGTAGGTGATAGCCTACGGCGGCCCTTGTTACACCCAGCTGTTGAGAGAGTTGAGTTTCTGTCATTGGGTATTTGCTTAATAAACGCAATATTTCCGTCCTTGTAAAGTCCGCGAGTAGGCGTATACTTTCTGCGTCATCTACAATTTGAATAGCTTTCTTAGTCTTGGACGTGTTTGATGCTCCTCCACTATGGTTTGCATTTGGAAATATCTGGTTGTTATAGTTTTAGTTATAAGTATTAATCATGTTATAAGTCATTAAAACGGTGTTGCCACTTAAATAGTTATAAATCATTATAGGAACGTAATAACGTCAACATTATGTAAACAGTTAGAATTGGATGGGGGGCTTTTACATTGTTTCCATATGCGCCATGGCTTTGTTGGCTCATCCCGACAGTTGGAGCCATACTTACGCTACTCTTTGCTCTAGCACATCGTAATCATTTTTTTCGAGACTACACGCCAGTGGTATTTGTCGGGTCTAGCGTCATCTTTTCATTCTCTATGATACCGGATGTTCATGCGGGGAATTTTGTCAACTGGGAGGGTCCATGGGTCCCTTCTCTCGGCATAAATATGGGAGTTCTCATGGATCCTTTAAGCGTACTCATGACCAGTGTAGTCAGTGGCATAGGGCTCTTGGTCCTTATCTTCTCTTTAGAATACATGCGTGGAGATCCCGGTTTAACCAGATACTGGTTTTTCACTCAGCTCTTCATTGGTGGATTGATTATGGTGGTTATGGCAGGCAATCTTCTTCAACTGTACATCGGTTGGGAAGTCGTAGGCATATGCTGTTACGCCTTAGTCACCTACTGGTACAGGAATCCAGAAAACGCTCGTTACGGCTTAAAGAAATTCCTGATGCTTCGTGTGGGCGATCTTTCTCTCTTACTGTCAATCTTGATATCCCTAGATCACAAAAGGATTTTAGTGTATGTGAAATGATAAATAGTTACTACGAAGGAAAGTATAACGCGCGCACAGGGTTTTTGGCAAAACTAAAACAACATAAAAAAACTATTCACTTTTCCATATTTCTCTATATGACGTGGTAGAAGAAGATGATAAATGAATGAATATTTTTATTGTTTGGGTGTTCTAACTTCAAGTTCTTCCAATTGGGCAAAAAGATATGCAGACACTGCAACGCTTCAGAAAAAAGAACATTTTAGACACCACAAAAAGAAAGGAGTGTAAAGTGTAATGGAAGTCAAGAAAGTTATCGGATGTTTACTCCTTGCTTTGGGAGTTGCAGAATTTGCGTTTTCTTTTTGGCATCCTCAAAAAGAGATAACGTGGGTAGAAATGTTTGAGGCTCTCGTTTCCTTGTCAGCAGGAGTTGTGCTTTACGCTACTGACATCCACAAATTTGTTCTTTCGATTTCTCAGGGTCTACAGAAAAACTTAGAAGTCAAAGTCTTAGAGAGGTTCAATTATCTTGTAGCCGACGTAACGATAGCTGTTTCTCAGCGTTGCAGAAAGACGCAGACTGGAGTGTTGTCCTACAACATGGTACTTGTTTTTGTTGGTTTGGTTTTCTTGATGGTTATGCTGTTTCTTTTTAGAGGTCGAAATCAATGATTCTGTTGATATGTGTGTTGTTGTTTTACTTTCACGCGCGCGAACGTGATTTGAAAAGTTGGTCGTTTCTATCAGAGGGCTTTCATTGTTGGCTGTTGTGAGGTTGAAAAGAACAGGAGAGGCTAACGGTCATGATGAGGTGAAGACTTGAATTTATAATAGAAGGAATGAAGTGAGATAAGAGACTGTCATGTTGATAGGGTGGGTTACTACGAAAACGCGCGCGTATTGTGTTAGCGGTTAAAAAGCTAAGTAGCGCTCGCTCATTCAATGCTTTAAGCACGGAATAGTGTTTATGATGTTGACGGGAAAGGATAAATAATCAAGTTTAAATCACATCTAATTCTAAACTTGGCTATAAATGCCTTAGAGAGATCATCATTTGCGCACTTAAAGGATGAATGGAGAATGTGAAAAAATGCAGGAAATCAGAATCCTGAAGGTTAACGTTTCGACAGGAGAAGTTAAACGTGCAGCGGATTTAGTGGCTGAAGAGGCGCCTCTCCACATATTCCTCAACAATACCCACTTCGTAAGTATCCTCTGTTCACCTCAACAATTGAAGGAATTAGCCCTGGGGCATGTGCTTTCGGAAGGCTTCATAAAAAGTCGCAACGATATTCGCAACATTGTTCTTGAAAGAGAAAAGCAGATATGCCGTATCCGGCTAAAATCTGACATAGACATTAAAGACAAAATCAAGCGGGCAAGACCATTCTCCCGTCTGATAACATCGTCATGCACGTCATCAGACTCTTGGCTCTTTCCAAAACTCGTGGACAGAATTAAGCTTCCAAAAGTTAGCTCGAACCTAGTCGTCAAGGCGGAAATCATTTCAAGATGCGTCAGAAACCTGAACTTCGCTGCGGAAACCTTCAGGAAAACTGGCGGGGTGCATGTTGCAGCCCTTTATGAGGAAAATGGTGATTTGGTGGCTCTTGCCGAAGATGTAGGGCGTCACAGCGCAGTAGACAAAGTAATTGGTATAAGAGCTTCAAAAGATCTTGGGTTTGACAAATGCTTCCTTGCCCTGAGCGGACGCTTAACAGGCGATATGGTTCTTAAAGCGGCTAGAATACGATTACCTATAGTAGCCTCCCAGGCCGCGGCAATAAAATCCGGAGTCGAAGTCGCAAGTCACTGCAAAATCACGTTAATAGGGTTTGCACGGAGAAAACGCATGAACATCTATACTTATCCACAGCGAGTCGACTACTGAGATTGAGGTACTATCTAAATTGGAAAATTCTGCGATAATTCTTGCAGGGGGATTTTCTAAACGGTTTGGACTGGACAAGGGTTTGCTCATGTTGGCTGACAAGCCCCTTATTCTTTATGTTGTTGATAACGTGTCAACCGCTATTGATGAGATCGTTGTTGTCGTTAGTTCAAAGAGCCAAGAAAAGGTTTATGCCAATATTTTGAAGTCAAAGGCGAAAATAGTCATTGATAAAAACGAAAGGCAAAGCCCCCTTGTTGGTGCATTAACAGGATTCGAAAGTGTACACAGCGAATATTCATTGTTGCTTCCATGTGACACTCCCTTTGTTTCAGCTTCAGTCGGGTCACTTCTTTTAGAGTTGTGTGTTAACAAAGATGCAGCTATTCCTCGCTGGGTGAACGGCTATCTGGAGCCTTTACAAGCCGCCTACCATACGAAATCGGCTCTAACCGCAGCAAACATGGCCTTAGAAGACAACAAAATGAAGATGCATTCAATGATCGCATGTTTGAAGAAAGTACGCTACGTATCAACTTTGGTTCTCAAACAAATGGATCCAACATTGATGACGTTTTTCAATGTTAATGCGCCTGAAGACTTGAGAAAAGCGGAGTATATGCTTCTAGCTGCACGCGCCAGAACATAAGAATTTGCATGCCACGACCTAACGTTAAGAAGAAAGGGCAGAATCCGATTTTGCAACATTTTAAGTGCATGGACCAAATCAAACGGTATAGTCTCTTGCCAAATCTGCGTCTTTAGCTAAGATATCGAGATCCAAACGCGCGGTAGAGAATGTAGTCCTAGGCTAGCTTGACCAGACTGAAAGGCTTTGTTAAGCTAATGCGGCCTAGGCACGTAGCTCAGATTGTCTGAATAGTCGCAATTCTTAGCATCGCAAGTCATGGTTTTTCAATACAATCTCCATACACAACCATCTCATCTCTTTTCTTGTCATTCTCCATTTTCCTTCTTGATGACGCTCATTACTGTGAAAGCGACAAAATAGTAAACTCCCCCTGACCGATTCCAAAAGGTTCAATCACAACTCGCTAAGCCTACTCAGCCGCCCCCTTTCTGATGTTGATGGCGATATTGTTCGCTTTATAATTATTCTATTACCAATTCGTTATCTTCCTCGCCTCAACAACCTTCCCCATAATTAAAACCAAAATCTCATTGCGCGCAACTCCACCCGAAAAACCCACTGTCTTAACGACCTTCTCTAAAGCTTTATCAATCGCCAACATGGCTAAGCCCCTGGCCAGGTACGCATGAGCAAAATACGCCGAATCAACCCTAGAATATTTCTCTCTGTTCTCAAACACTTCCAAAAGCAACCGAGAAGTATCCAAAACTCCACCATCTATCAGAGGCTTAAGCCTTAACACATCTTTGCCCTTAATTGCCGCAGACTCTAATCTCAATGCTGGCTCACCCTCATAAGTACGTTCATAACATACACCTAAAACAGCGGCAACTGCATCCAAAACTCTCCCACAACTAGTCGTTTCAACTATCTTATTTCTCTTATCAAGCTGATGAAGAATTATCTCAACTTCTTTTCTGCTATGTGGA
>JAUUWK010000006.1 GCA_030589055.1 Candidatus Bathyarchaeota archaeon
TATGCGCGCGCCTCATAGTTTTCATGGCATTCCTGAAACCTTCTAGGTCAAACAAAAATATAAAAAAAGGGGATTGTGCGGGAGACATCTCCAAAAGAGTGGTTTTTACTTAAACAGAATGGAAAAAATGGAAGGAGACGAGTTTAGTTATTCTACTGCTTTTTCCTCTTGTTTCCATGTTACGTGCGGTCTGCGTGCTGAAAGGAATATTGTTGCAGCTATTATGATTGTACAGACAATCAAAAGCACCACTTGAATCGTGAAAAGCGTCACGATTTTTTCCATGTATGCAGGTGTTTCAACTACATGAATGCCACTTGTAATGTATAGGCTATCATAGGGTTTGTTGGTGTAGACTATAATGTAGACATCTGTGGTTCTAGCTCTTCCGTCGGATGGAACCGTGAAACTTATCTCGAACGTGTATGCTGTTTCTTCAGTAACTGACTTTTCAGTGTCTTCTGGTTCATAAGTTGTGTTGCCAACCCATACGTTGTTTATGTATGCCCACCATTCTTCATACACAATTGTTATATTGCGGATCGTAACGGGCTCGTCTCTATCATTGTTATAGGTGATGTAGAGCTTTCCAGTTTGGCCAGCTAAATACTGGGGTTTATCCGTCCACGCAACGATTCTCGTCGGCGGTATCTGAGCCTGTGTTAGAGGGGCAAATAGGATTAGGGAAATGCACATCAATCCCAAGTACAAGATTTTCTTATTCAATTTTTTCACCTAGTTCCTTCCATTTTAGACTTGAACTTATTTAAAACTTGCTGTTCCCGGGATGCGACAACAGTCCGTAGGAGTTCTTTGGCGAACGTTGCTGACGCGTCAGTCCTTACTCCTGTAGGATTAAAATGCGTTGGAAAGGCTTTGAAGCCTTTCTTCCTCAAAACTCCGATAAAACTCTTGAGTGGAGGAACTGGCAAGGCTAATTCGTCGCATATCTTATCAAGAACGTAATAGGTTACTGGAGCGTCAACTTCATTCCTTATTAAGGATAGAATCTTCCGGATTTTCTTTCCGTTTTTGTAAGCCCTTTTCTTAACCTCTTCTTCTATTAGGAGGCAAAAATTTTCTTCAAATATCTTCCCTAACCATAGAGGTCCAGCAAAATCGATCTTCGAATTGCATTCACTGCATTTTCTAGGAAGTTTGACAGGTGAAAGCCCCTTTATGGGTTCCCGGTGCGAGCATTTCATGCAGTGTATTATGTAACCCATATTCTTGATGTTTTCGTCAGCCTTTTTCGCACCGTAGCTTAGGGTTGAGTAGATTCTGATGTAGTGGTCTGCACTGTGGCTGAAGACTATGTTTATGCCCATGTCATGTTTTGCTGCTGTCATGGCTAAGCTTCCGGCTAGAAGTCTGACAGCCAACTCGTGGCAGTACTCTGTGCGTAAGGGTTTTCCCCCATACTTTCTGATGCACGCTTTTGGATGAACTCCACATAGAGGAGCCATGTCTGTCGCTGTCAAAATTAGTAGGCCACCATTACGTATGGCACGAATAGCGGAGTCGAGATAAGGCACCGGAGGTCCAAAAGGATCCATGTCTATGGCGTCAAATCTTTTACGTGGCGCACCATAACCGCCAAGGAGAAAATTTGCATCTTCGTTTTTCACGACGACACGTTCGCTTAATTCATTCATGTGCACGTTATAGTTGGCTAGCTGAAAGGCTTTCACGTTAATATCATTAACGACAACTGTTTTGACGCCTTTAACTTCCCTTGCAAATCTTATGCTCCTCAAACCGCAGCCAGCTAGCGGTTCACAGACAGAAATTTCACGGTTGAGTGTTCGTTGGTAGGCCTGCAGTGCTAAGACTGCGATGTCACGATTCAGCTCCATAACGGGATTATAGAAAACAGGAGCCTTTGAAGGAGCATACTCAGAAGGCAACTTCACAAATGCCTTAAGCTTGGGAACCAGAACCTTGACTCCACCTTCCTGTATGATCTCTGTTGGGAAACCGATTTTGAAGATTCCAGCTTTCATGTTTTTCCTCTTCACGCAAAATTCGCCTTACTTAACGCATCATAATTATGACAAATCATTTTAGGGAATATTAGACTTCTGTTTAAGAGGGAAGGTAATGAAAAAGCGATTGTTGTTTATAACTGGTAGCCCCGGCACAGGGAAGACATCCGTCTTGTTAAAGATAATTGACGTCTTGAAAGCTGGAGGCTACAGTGTAGGTGGAATGGTAAGCCGTGAAGTTCGTACACGCGGAGCACGTGTCGGCTTTGAAATTTTAGATTTAAGTAATAGCAGAAGAGGCGGGCTTGCCCATGTAAACCAAAAGCACGGTCCAAGGATCGGGAAATACCGTGTGAACCTGGAAGACCTTGACAGCATAGGCGCTGAAGCAATAGCTAACGCTGTCAAAAATGCTGACGTAGTTGCGATAGACGAAATCGGACCTATGGAACTGTATTCCGAACGTTTTAGAGAGGCAGTTAGGAGGGCTGTTGAAAGCAGAAAACTCGTGATTGGCACCATTCATTGGAAGGTGATGGGTACGCTAATAGGAGAAGTGAGAGCTAGAGTAGATGCTGAAATATACAAGGTTACGTATGAAAACAGAGAATATCTGCCCAGAATGATCATCGAAAAAGCCGTAGAGTTTCTAGCAAGAAGCACGAAAAAATAAAGTGTTATAACTCTTGAGGCGTGTCTAGTTTTACGAGGAAGTTTCTATGCTGGTCGCTGGTGTTGACGATGCAGGACGTGGCTGTGTAATAGGCCCACTAGTCATTGCAGGAGTTCTAATGGAAGAGGACAATATATCAAAGCTTGTTCAATTAGGTGTTAAAGATTCGAAGTGTTTGTCTCCACGAAGGCGTGAGATTTTGGCCGTTGAAATTAGGCGGATCGCTCGAAGATTCAGTGTGATAAAGCTGCCGCCGAAGGATATTGACAGGGTTGTTCAAGCTGGCAGAAAACTTCACAAGTTGAATAGGTTGGAGGCTCAGAGCATGGCAAAGATTATCGAGCTGCTTAAGCCAGATATAGCCTACGTTGATGCTTCAGATGTTTTGGAAGAACGCTATAAGCAGCATATTTTAGAATTGTTACCCTTCAAAGTTGAAATAGTTTCGGAGCATAAGGCTGACATGAAATATCCAATAGTTTCAGCTGCTTCCATAATTGCCAAAACTGAAAGAGATAAGAAAATCGCAGAGTTGAAGGAGAAATACGGAGATTTTGGGTGCGGCTATCCATCGGATTCTAAAACCGTAGACTTTCTTCAGCTATGTCTTGAAGAATTTGGGGAATATCCAGATTGTGTTCGAAAATCGTGGAAAACCGCCAAAAGGTTTAAGAATGAGAAGGATTCGTGTCAGACAGAGCTTATTTAAGGGTTGCAATGAGGTCTTCCGGATTCCTGATTTTTGAAAGATCTTCGCTGCAGATGCAGAAAATATCTTTGTTTGGCGGTTCTTGCCCTTCTGTTATCAGGATTGGGTGTGCTTGGACAACTCGGCTGACGCTCAAGATTTCGTTCACCCTTCTGTTTAATTCTTGTTCGTTGTCATTCATAATTCCGCCGACAATCTTCATTTTTCCTTCTTGGGCATCGATTAAGAAGTCGAAGGGCGCTTTTTTTACTGCCACAATATTGTAGCGGGCAAGTTTCCTGAAAATCTTCTGTAGAAGCTTATTCTTGATTATGGCGCGTTTGGCCGTGGTTAAGAAACGTCCGGACTGATTTTTCGATTTCTTAAACACGTTAATCGGTTTTGCCACAGGGATTCCTAGGACACGTATGAGCTTGTAGGTTGCTGAAACCGAAGCCTTAGCCATTCCTCGTTCATAACCATAAAGGGTTCTCCTAGACGTACCCACCATTTCAGCCAATTCACCAATTGATAAGCCCAGCTTCTGTCTTCTTCGCTTGATCGTCACTCCATCAATTTCAACGTAGTAGCCTCCTGGACCAGCTTGGATTAGGGGGTAAATTTCGCGTAGCACGATGTTCTCGAATGTTTTTTGAGTAACAGCCAACACATCGTATCTTGAATAGACTGTGTCGTCTTCTAATGGTTTTTCACGAGTTTTTTCGCCTATCATAAGCGAAGCAGCTGAAACACGACTACATATAACTTTAAGTTCTATGGAGTCGCTTGGGGAAACGTTTCCAATGTCTGGTTGAATTTTTATGAAAACTAGGGTTCCAGCTTTTCTGGCTGCAAAATCAAAGCAGCTTGGCCGAGAACAACATCGTTGAGAAACGGTGAAACCTGCTTCCTTCAATACCGTTGCTACAGCACTCTCGTTTTCCATCTCCACATAAGCCATCGGAGTGTCACGAAGAAGGTCATAACAATGTGGGATATAAACTATACTTATTCTCTAGAGGATACATCCATTAAGTTCTAGCCACCACCATGGCATGGGCTTTATCGTATGGTTCTAAATCGACAATTCCCTCTATATGGAAGCCGCGGTTTTCCAAGACTCGGACTTCCCGCTTGTAAATTTCCGATGGTTCCTTCGTCACGTCTATGCTTTGAGCCTTTACGGCAAGCATTATCCATCCGGACTTTTTGAGAAACAAGTCCGCGTTATCTGCTAAAATCTTGGCTTGTTCTGGCTGGGCTATATCGCAGTAGACATCATCAACTTCTCCGTTGATAAACATCTCGTATTTTTCTGGAAAACGGGCATCCTCCAATATAGGCGACATATTAAGCCGAAAAGTGCACACGTTATTGACTAGTTCCCTTATGGATCTTGATGCGAACTCGACACAGTAGACGTGACCTTTTTCGCCGACTATATCTGAGATGTGACTTGCTGTTGTGCCAGAAGCTGCCCCAAGATATAAGACCTTGTGGCTTGGTTTTATTGGAACGTTTTTCAGGTTTTTTAGGATGGCTGCGGCAAGTTTACTTCTAAAAGGGTCCCAGAGGCGACATTCCACACCTCTATGTTTTACGAGTTTTTCACCGTAAACGTTTCTGCCAGGCGTTAGATTTCTTGTTGCCAGCTTTTGAGCCCCATTTTCCAAGGTTACCTGGTATATTGCTGGAAACGGTGGATGCGGTTTAACCCTTATGTGCACGCCTCATCTTTCTCCCTTTCTTTCGTTTAGGTTCTCTTTTTGGTATTTGAGGGGGCTGAACGTATTTTTTGTGGATTTCTTCAACTCTTTTTTCTAGGCGTGCTTTCAGTTCTTCACCTATGTATCTGCTTCCGAAGGCATCTGCTCTTGCGGCTATCGCTAGTTTTCCAGCTATTGCCCTGGCGATTTTTCCCCTTTGCCATCTTTTGGCTTCATGCAACAAGGTGTGTTGGAAGATTATTCCATGTTTCGGCGGTCGCGTTCCGGTTTTTAGTGAACGGAAAAGGGCTTTTTCTGCCCCTAGGACTTGTATTGTGCTTGCTGGCATCTTGGCGAGATTTATTAAACCTCCGGCTAGGGCGATCAAGCGTGCGCCTAGCAAGGAGCTTACGATTGCTTTTGTGTTGGGTGCAACCTCTTCCATGGTTTTGTCTAAGTAATCTTCTAACGTTTGCCTTAGCTTATATAGCTCTAGAACGTTTTTGCACAGTGTTTGAATTTGTGTTAGATCCGTTTCCGTTAGGTCTGCGCCCATAGAGGTTTCCGCTGACTTTGCTATCGTTCTGGCCTTCGATTTTGGTATGCCTTCTTTCTCCAAGTTTTCTTCTGTAAAATTGTCTTTGCTGCCGAGTTTAAAAACCAAGCGAGCGTGAGTCTCATGCTTGTCTAGTATACGGTCAAGTTCTGGAAAGTGTATACCGTACCATTCTCTTACTCTACCCATGAAGAGGTTTATGGTTTTATCTAAATCATCAAGAGTTTGAATTGCTTGGGTTATGATCAGGTCTCTCTTTTCAACAGCCCCTTTAACCTTAAGCTTGGTAGTTTCTATAGCAATGTTATGCATCCAATGGTTGAACTCTTCAGCATCCCTAACAAAGCCTGTTTCGACCGCAAACCCCTCCATACGGGAACGAAGCATTCCACCAACCTTGGAAACCTGAACCTTAACGTCTAACCGTTTCTGAACTTCTTTGGCAAGGTTTACATTCTTGAAAACAAAGGAGTCATAACCGATTTTCTGAAGCACAGTGATTAACTTGACAACTTCATCCACCATTTTTCCAGCTTCAATTTTCATAAGGACTTTAGCTGCCATTTGCGGTTTTTTGGGAAACAGTTTTTTTTCTATTAGCTTGTTTTCTTTGTTGAAAGCTAATATCCCAAATGGACACTTAACTATTGCAGCCTTCATTTATGCATTCTCCATCACCGAAACTGTTGAGACATCAATCACTATTCCTAAGCTTTATCCTAGATATAAACTGAGCAAGCTTTTAAATGCGAGAAATATGAAAAGGCTGAGAGCGAAGCAAAAGGGCCAATTGGAATGAGAATAGGAAAGGAAGAAGAGGCGATTTACGTTTGAGTCTTTCTGTGTTGATTGTTGCGTCTGTGGATTTTGCCCTATACATTACATGTCCGAGGATGACTGCTATGATAGCTACAGAGACGAAAATTAGTGGTTTAAGCCCCTCATGATTTTTCTAGGTTGCTTATCCGGAATACCCTATTTATTATGCTATTCTACATCTCACAGCACTTCGGAGGAGAAGCAACAGTCTTGTCAACAACAGCGTTGGATGTGGGAGCTGCACTGTTAATTGGTAAGCTCGATTTAAAGGCAGGAGTAGAGCTGATTATAATCACAATCTTTGTGTACGTAAGTATAAGAGTCGCGCGCTTAATAGCGAGTCTATTAACCTCAAGCTGAGAATGTCTAAAAGTTCAGGCTTGAAGCGGTGTTTTGCGTTCTGTAGCCATACTATCCTTCAATCTGTTTATATCTAATTTATCATCATTTTTATAAGCGGTTAACCTTTACTGAGAACTGTTCGTGGTGGCGTGGCGTTTGAAGATTAACCGTTTACATGTGGATTTGGCTGGTTTAAGGCTTGCCAATCCGACTGTGTTGGCTTCGGGGATTTTGGGTTTGTCTGCGGAGTCATTGAGTAATATCGTAATGGGCGGGGCTGGCGCTGTAGTTACCAAGTCTATCGGTTTAAAGCCACGGAGAGGCTACGAGAACCCAACAGTCGTTCAAACTAGCTGTGGATTGATCAATGCTATGGGGCTTCCAAACTCTGGAATAAGGGAGTTTGCTAAGGAAATTCGTGAAGCAAAAAGTTTTGGCGTCCCAGTTATTGTTAGTGTCTTCGGTTTCTCAGCCGAGGAATACGGAGCTGTAGCGAAGAAGGCTGTTGATGCTGGTGCAGATGCTATGGAATTAAATGTCTCGTGCCCTCATGTTGAGCAGACAGGTTCGGAAATTGGGCAAAATCCAGCAACTCTGGCTGAAGTCGTCCGAAAAGTGAAAGCTGCTGTGGAAAAACCTGTTTTCGTCAAGTTATCTCCAAACGTTACGAGTATAGCTGAAATTGCAGAAGTTGCTGCCAACGCTGGTGCAGATGCGATAACAGCCGTAAACACAATCAAAGCTATGGCGATAGATCCAGAAACAGCCCTGCCAATCCTGAGCAACAAAACAGGTGGATTATCGGGTCCAGCGATAAAGCCAGTCGCAGTAAGGTGCGTCTATGAAATCTACGAGCGAGTTAAATTGCCAATAATAGGGTGCGGCGGTATAACGAATTGGCGCGATGCAGTCGAATTCCTTCTAGCAGGAGCCAGAGCTACACAAATAGGAACAGCCATAGCCATAGAAGGACCAAACGTTTTCAAAGCCATCACACGCGGAATCAGCAGTTATTTAAGAAGGAAAGGCTTCGGGAGTGTGGAGGAAATTGTCGGCTTATCACACCGCAGCTAACAAACTAAGAACCACACGCATTCTAAAGATAAGAACTGAAAGCCCGACAGTGAAGACTTTAACTTTTGAAGACAATCAATGCGCAAAGGCTAGGCCAGGACAGTTTCTTATGCTTTGGGTTCCAGGCGTGGATGAAATCCCCTTAAGTGTACTCGACGCAGAAGAAAACGGCTTAGTGTCAGTAGCCGTAAAGGAAGTTGGCGAAGCGACGACTATTCTCCACGACAAAAAGGTAGGCGAAGTCGTAGGTGTCAGAGGTCCCTTCGGAAATGGTTTCACCTTGAAAGGAGAAAGAGTATTAATGGTTAGCGGGGGCACAGGCACAGCCCCGATATTGTTTCTAGCCAAAGAATTAGCAATAAGAGCGACGAGGCTGATTTCCGTGGTGGGTGCGAAAACAAGAGGTGAACTATTATTAGTGAATAACATGAGAAGGACACTTGACAAGAAAAAAATGCTGGTTATTGCAACAACTGAGGATGGTAGTTGTGGTGTTAAAGGCTTTGCAACAACTCCATTGCAGTCTTTTTTGGCGAATGAAAAGTTTGACATGATTTACACTTGTGGTCCGGAACTGATGATGCGGAAGGTTTTCGATTTAGCTGAAAAATTTGGAATAGCCTTAGAAGCTAGTCTTGAACGTTTGATGCGTTGTGCCATAGGATTATGCGGAAGCTGTGTTATAGGCAGATACCGCGTATGCAGAGACGGCCCTGTATTTACAGCAGAGCAACTAAGAGAAGTTAAAGCCGAATTTGGAATTTCAAAACGTGACTTCGATGGACGAAAAATCTCCATAGAATATGTTTAGTTTGAAGCAAATTGATGATTCAAGACGGCTATTTCAGCTGATAGTAGAGGATGTCTTCGCACACCCAGCTTCAACACAATATACGTGACTGGAACAATGGTGTTCTCTTGGTCATACTCATCCTCCAATGAGAAATGCTTATAGCCTATTTTGATCGGTTAGAGTTTTGGAAACAGAACTTTGATGGGCGGGTAGATCAGCTTGGAATGATCGCCACGTTGGCATCGTGGAAGTCGCGGGTTCAAATCCCGCCCCGTCCACAAGTCTTATTTTGATAAAGTGAGCATTTTTTTGGATCTTACGCCGAATTAAGCCCAGTCTAAGCCAGTTGTTTCCAGATAGGTGGCGCGTATTCGATAATTTTGGCACTAGGCTTTAACTTTGCGCGTGCGGTTTAGCAGGCGTTCATGCTCCCATGTGTTGAAGTCCGCAGGTGGGTCAACGATTTCGTCAGCAGACTTTCTTTGGAGTTTTGCCACATCATTGGGGCATCCTGTCACGCATAATCCGCAGCCGATGCATTGTTCTCGGTTCACAACCGCCACGCCGTCTCGTTTACAGATTGCCTGTACTTGGCATCGTTCTATACATGTTCCGCAACCTAGACATGAATCAGGGTCAATAATCGCGTAGTAGTTGGCGTGGGCTACTGAGTCTTTTACGTCAAACTCGGTGATTCCTCGAAGTATGCCGCAGCAGCAACCACAACAGTTGCAGACGTAGCCGATTCCCTTCATCACGTTACTCACAGTGTGAACAAGCCCTATATCCTCAGCCTTGTCAAGAACACCCAACGCTTCCTCCAAGGAGATGTCGCCTAGGCGAGGCGGACGCTCAATTGACGAAAAGCTGAGACAAGTCTTCAAGGGGAAATCACACTTGCGGCCAACGTAATCTTGCTGTACACGACAGATACAGTCACGGACCCGAAACGTCTTACTAGCCAAGAGAATTGCTTTAACATCGTCATAAGGAAGAATCCACTCAGACTTTACAGCCTTCCGGGAAGGAATAACCCTGTGGATAGCAGGCTGAGGCCTCATTATCCCCACAATTCCGCCCTCCTCAAAGTAATCCTCAACAAGATGGGCCAACTCGTGGTTCATCGCATCCAGCTGCGCCTCATAGATCCCAACGACAAAAGGCGCCAGCCTAAACCTGGGCTTTCCATCTCTCTCATCTGACCACACAAGTCCCCGCTTAGACATGTCAATCAGCCTCGATTTGACTTCCTCAGCACGCAGTTCCAATCGTTCAGCAATTACATTATAGGTCTCCATTTTGCGCCCCAGTTCACTGGCAAGAGAAGCTTCTTCGATGGAGAATATCTTCTGTAGGATGGCGATCTCAACGCCTGACTGAGTTCGGGGAAAACGATTGGGAAGCCTATCCAACGCCTCCGCAAGTCGCTCATAAACACTTGCAGTCATCACTCCACCAACTTCACAATGCCTGAGCTAAAACATAAGTCAGTGACCAACAACCTCATAAAGCCTAGGCGCACCTTCACTCAAACCCTTTTCGAACAGTATATTCCAGATAATAATACTTGCCTCAATATTTACTTTGCCAAAATGCCCACGCTTCTGGAATGTTCAACCTCAACCGATGGTTTAAACGAGGATCTAAACCTAGCCCCATCCACTGTGCGTGAACACTGTCACTCTGGCAAGATTTTTAAAGTTTTGTGGGAGCTGAAGAAAAGAGGTTACGCTGAGAAGACTATCGAAGGTTACTTTAAACGTTTGAAGATGTTATCGAAGCACATTGACTTAGACAATTCAGAAGCTGTTAAGGCTTTCATAGCAAATTAGACACATTGGTCAAATGCTTACAAGGAAAGCTGTGTCAACGCTTATACACATTATGTCGAGCAATATGGACTTTCTTGGGAGAAGCCAGTTTACAGGAGACTTATGAGATTGCTTAATGTTCCAACAACCGAACAAGTGAACATGTTCATGCGGGAAGGTTAACTTTGCCCACTTACGTCCCTTTAGATCTCAGATTCTAGCGTTCTTTGCATTGTTTAAGATCTTCTAGCAGTTAAACTAACTATAAACATTCTTTACAAAGGCGAAAAGCTGAGCGCCAAGAGACCTTTATTTTGGATTAGAATTTTCAGAAAGTATTGTAGCTTCATAATGATTAAACGTGTTTGCACAATAAACTTCTGCTAGATAGTAGTATTAAAGGGGACTTTGAATTGTCTGAGAATGGAAGCGGATGGGCTTGGATATTAGGGATTATTGTGTTTCTGTTGTGTTTTAATGCTACGTACGCCCTTATCGAACTGGTCGTTAGGGGGCCTCAATCGAGCATTAATGTCCTTTCATTGGTGGATGGAACATATGATGTGCCTGTTTCAATCTACGTCTTAGCATCCATGATTACAGCGGCTGCGTCCTTCAGTTTTCTTTATTCATCCTTTATCCGCAAATTAACAGTAGAAACTGCCTCCACCAAAATGCTTGATGCCCTTGAGTCAAAGTTGCGCCACAATCGAGGACGGATGGAAAAGGTTGTTACAAAAAAATTCGCTAATCTTTCAATGAATGATTTTAAAATCACAGAGAACCTGAAAAACATTAAGATACAACTCGAAGAAAGTCAAGGAAGACTAGAAAAAATCGGTGAGGCAAGGTATCAATATAGGAGAACTATGGAGAAGCAAATCGTTGTTTTGGAGGATATGAAGAAAAAACTTGAAAAGATTGAATTACAATTAACACCGAAACCTCGCTTAACCAGCCGTTCTGACATACAAGAAGTCAGTGGGGTCGGCCAAAAAATAGCTGAGAAACTGAAGTCTGTTGGGATAACAAATGTGGAAAGGCTCATCATTGAAGATCCAACGCTTATCGCTCAAAAGACTGAACTTACAAAGAACAAGATTAAAAAGATACAGAGCACAGTCCAGTTGCTCATGATTCCTAAGATCGACGAAAACAAGGCGAAGCTTCTTCAGAAAGCAGGAATCACATCCGCAGATACACTTGCAAGTCAAAATCCAATACAGCTTTTTAAGAAAATCGCAAGTGTCACAAAAAGTAGTGACGATGCGCCTACCTTGGAGGAGATCGCTTCATACATAAAATTTGCGCGGTCTAATCTCATCTTCTTCTATTAAGACTCTTTTGACAAACAAGTATTTCAACATCATTACACGTGGAACATAAAGAATTTTCCATATTAACGGAAAAAAACTGGGCAGTTTACGGCCCGGACAAGATCTAAACCCACGCCAACTTTTACTGTATCCAGTGTCACCGATACAGTGATTGTTACGTCGCTCGGGTTCAGTGTTGGAGTCACTTAGTCGTCATCATAAAAACATTCAACAGAGAAGTTCCATAGTCACGACGTTCCTTACAGATAGACTGAAGAAAGGGGGCGTAGTGTAGAAGAAAAAGCCCTAAGAATATTGTTTGACCGAGAAGGCGGCCTACTTGGAATAGGACAAACAAAACTTACGAAAGGATTTTTCAGAGACGTAGGTGACGACATATTCGTCAGGGTGAACCATGAGGGAAAGATAGTGGGATTCGTTATACATAACCTAACTAAAAGAATGACAAAAACAAGAGATGTAAAGCTTCCAGTAGAAGCAACCTCTTCCAAAACAAATGAATCACCGTAACCTTTTCTGAAAATAACTAAATTTGATGCGGCGGGCCGGATTCGAACCAGCGAACCCCTACAGGAAAGGATCTTGAGTCCTTCGCCTTTGACCTGGCTTGGCTACCGCCGCACACAATAACAAGACTCTCAAATCTTATTAACTATTTCTCGAAATTTTAGCTTCCATAGACGTGTACGCTTGAATGATATCTCTTGCGAATTTATCTGCGTACTTCTCAGTTCCTTTGTGTTTTGCATCTAAATCTGTTCTTAAATGATGGTAAAACTCGTGTAAAATAATGAATGGTTCTTTGAGCGCGTCGCTGTTCAAAACGAAAATGGTCCTTTTTTTCGCGTTGTAGCATCCAAGAGCCTTCCTCTTACGTCCTTTAGGGAGACCAACCTTTATCTCTGGCACATCAACACCATAATGCCCAGCGAGCAACTCTAAAGCTTTCTCTACCTTCCCATTCAAGATAAGCCAGACAATAGACATCTTAAACTCAGGTTTCAAGAACTATCCACCTTAATGTGTTTTCTTAAATGTCAATAGCTACAACCTATCGAAACATTTTGTCGTTTCAGGTTGAAGAGTTCTATCCTCTTAACTTCTTCCAGTAGATTATTCCACCTATTATGGCTATTGCACCTATTCCACCGCCTATATAAAAGGAGTATTTTACCCATAAAGGCGGTTCCTCAACTTTTACTGTCAACTCTAAGCTTACACTCTCATATCTAAATTCATCCTCACTAAATTTTGTGCGAGTCTTCCATGTTCCAAGAGTTTCGGGTTTAAAGGTTGCCGTAAAAGTGCCATTCGAAAGTGTATAGCATAGTGTCTGTCTGGTTTCATTTACAGAGGTGAAATAGACAGTTATGGGAAGGCTTTCAGCCGGCGGAGTTAAATGACCTCTAACAGTTATGTTTTCGCCAAAATAAACGGTTTCCTGAATTAACGAGAAGTTAAGCATTGAAGAATACTTTACAGAATAGTTTCCGTAGGCAACAAGAACGTTTTCTAGGATATCATCGGCTTCAACCATATAATTGACAAACGTGCCGGCAGTCTGTCCCGGAAGAACTGCTCTGCAGGTTCTATTATCGACAATCTCCATTCCTAAAGCAGTTGCGTTCTTCCAGCCATCAGTTGAAAACTGCAAAGTTACATTCTTCAAATCCGTCGAGTTCGAAACGTAGGCAACAACGGTGGTGTTATGCGGATACACTCGCCCAGGAATAATTGAAGGTTCAAGGCAAGCATTCCCAAATTCAGTCTTCACCGCAAAATCTATTGTTCCAGAACCCGCTTCACCTATGAAAACTAGATAGTAAAGGCTTTTTCCAAGATACGGTGAAGTAAAGTTTATGAACATGTCTTGACCGTGGAACTCACAACTTGCATAGGCTACACCCCTATATTCCTCGCTTTTCAAGTTATAGCCGCCGAACATGTCGTCTCTTTCACCGTAAAGACCTAGTTCCCAAGCTAAAGGAACATCATTTAAAAGGCTCCCCATGTCCTCTTCCGGATTAGCCATCAAGTAAAGCCTAACTTCATACATATCCAAAGTTTCCGGAATCTTAGCCAAAACTTCTACGTGCTGACTTTCAGTCACGAACTCGTAAGCCCAACTCGTCTCAAGAACAGGCAGCTCACCCTCCTTCCCTCTAACAAAATGCTCGTGCCAAACGTTACATTCAACATTCTCAATTACCATGAACGTTGCCTGCTGAGAACCTTTACTTTCTCTAGGATCATTTCTCAGAACAAAGGTGTAGTTACCTGAATACATTGGAGCAAGAAAGGCTTCGTCCACCGTGGTTCCCAAATGCTCAGGAAAGCCAGCAGATTCCGTGTGATAACCTGCTGTCGCACCAAAGGGATCATAAACGTAAATATCATAGTCTGTTAAAGGTTCGGAATCCCAATCTATCCATTCACCATAACAGTAAACATGATAGCTGTGATTCGCCCTAAGTGGGCATACTACGCTCCAGTTTTGGCCTACCAGCAACTGAGAATCATTCAGAAACACTGGAAACATAGGCTTTTCCATATAAGTCCAGTTCCCCAAAAACGGCGAGTCTAGGTAAGTATGCAAATACCTTTCATGGCCCGGAAAGCTCCAAGCCTTAGCACTGAAGTTTAGACTGGCAGGTATTGAATACAAAAACGCAAGCACTACCATAGCTATTAGACTTTTTCGACCGGCAAGAGTATTTTTCAAACGTTATCACTAAGCCACCTCTACTTCTTGTTTTAGTGAGGCATAATTGTTATGAACGTCGACTCTCGATTCTGAATCCGGAAACTGAACAAAGCATGAATAGTGACCTTTGAATGATAAAGTTTATTAGAAAGCTGTGCAGTTACGTTTGTAGTCTTTCAAAGCTCAGAGTCAGATTTTTCAATTTGGAGGAAATTAAGAGTTTGAAAAAACCCGCATCAAGCGATTCCACGCATACATATTTGAGTTTAAATTGCGGGGGATAGTTAGAATTGGCTGAAATATCAAAGGATGATATACATGTTCTTTTAAAGGCCTTCTTTAAGGAAAAAGGCCTGGTCCGCCAGCATCTCGATTCCTATAACGAGTTCATAGACCACGGTATACAAGAAGTTGTTGACGAAGTACGTGAGATTTCAATAGATGTTCCTGAATGCCCGTACAAGGTTAAGTTGGGACAGGTCTGGGTAATAGATCCACACACAAGGATAACTAGCCCTTATGCAACAGAGGTTGACGGCACAAAACATGAAATCTTACCCATGGAAGCAAGGCTTCGCAGTCTAACATATGCAGCGCCAGTAGCCCTTGAGATGACTCCCGTAATAGACGACAGGGAACAAGACACAGAACTCGTTTATATCGGTAACATCCCAGTGATGCTGAAGTCAAAATTGTGCTTCCTATCACAGCTCTCAACAGAAGAATTAATAACCTGTGGAGAAGACCCAGATGATCCAGGCGGCTACTTTATAGTAAACGGTTCAGAACGGGCAATAGTGGCCATGGAAGATTTGGCGCCCAACCGCATAATAGTGGACATAGATAAAAAAGGAGTAAAGCCAGTATACCAAGCAAAAATATTCTCTACAACAGTTGGCTTCAGAGCAAGAATAGAGCTTAAGCTGAAATCAGACGGAGCTGTATACGTCTCCATGCCTGGCGTACCCACACCAATCCCATTCGTAATATTAATGCGCGCTTTAGGCTCAGAATCAGACAAGGAGATAGCTGAAGCAGTTTCCTTAGAAGAAGAAATACAGAGGAATCTGGAACCCTCATTTGAGAAAGCTGTAGGCGTAGACACCGTGGAAGATGCAATACTCTTCATTGGAAACCGTGTCGCCCACGGCCAAGTTGAAGAATACCGTATGCAGAGAGCCGAGACAGCAATGGACAGAAACTTTCTGCCCCACATCGGCAGAACAAAAGAAAGCAGAAGAGATAAAGCCTTATTCTTAGGCGAAATGAATTGCAGAGTAATCGAACTGAAACTCAGAAGAAGAAAAATAGACGACAAAGACCACTTCAAAAACAAACGGTTAAGGCTTGCAGGTCCACTGCTTGCAGACCTCTTCAGAATAGCATTCAGAAACCTCTGCAGAGATATGAAATACCAGCTTGAACGCATAGGCGTAAAAGGTCAGATAATAACTGTTTCGGCAGCTGTTCGTCCAGGAATAATAAGCGAGAGACTTCAGCACGCCGTTGCAACGGGAAATTGGGGAAGAGGAAGAGTCGGTATAACCCAGCTTCTGGACAGAACAAACCACATTTCAACTTTAAGTCATCTACGCAGGTTACAATCACCACTAAGCAGGAGTCAACCGAACTTCGAGGCAAGAGACCTGCACCCAACCCATTGGGGTCGCCTATGCCCGAACGAAACACCGGAAGGCTCAAACTGTGGACTAGTCAAAAACCTAGCCCTATCAGCATGTATCTCAGTAGGCGTAAACCCGGAAAAAATAAAGCAAATACTCTACAACATGGGCATACTACCTGTATATGAAGCAAATGCAAAGTTAAAGCTTTCAGGAGCAAAGGTCTTCGTTGACGGAAACATAATCGGGTATTGCGCTTCCCCGGAAGAGTCAACGCGAGAGTTCAGGAAGAAGCGAAGAAGAGGCGAGCTCTCAACAGAAGTCAACATGGCCTATTTCTCAAAGATTCACGGTGAAAGAGAAGAAATATATGTTAACTGTGGTCAAGGCAGGGTCAGACGACCGCTCATAATAGTCGATAATGGTTTGCCAAGACTTCAAGCAGAACATGTGGATAAAGTGGCTTCTGGAGAATGGTCTTGGGAAGACCTTGTTAAGAACGGCATAATTGAATATCTGGACGCTGAAGAAGAGGAAAACATCCATGTTGCCATAAGCTTTGAAGAATTAACGCCAGAACATACACATTTGGAAATTGCGACGTATATGATTTTTGGGATATGTGCTTCAATAATCCCGTACGCAGAACATAACCAGTCGCCGCGAAACTCATATCAGGCTGCAATGGCAAAGCAAGCACTAGGTATTTACGCAACAAACTTTCAACAACGTGTAGACTCAAGATCCCACATTTTACACTACCCACAATTACCCTTAGTGGAAACCGCGTTAATGGATACTATGGGCTACAAACTCCGTCCCTCAGGGCAAAACTGCGTAGTAGCTGTGCTTTCCTTTGAGGGTTACAACATGGAAGACGCCCTAATCTTCAACAAGGCCTCTATAGAAAGAGGCTTAGCCCGCTCAACCTTCTACAGAATATACGCGGGTGAATGCCGCCAATACTTGGGAGGATTAAGAGACAAATTTCTCATACCTGAACCGGGAATGCGTGGATACAGAGGAGAACAATACTACCGACTACTTGAGCCAGATGGAATAATAAGCTTAGAATCAAAAGTCTCAGGTGGAGACGTCCTCATCGGCAGAACAAGCCCGCCTAGATTCCTTGAGGAATACAAAGAGTTTGAGGTTAAAGGTCCTTCAATGCGCGACACGTCGGTGGATATGCGACCATCAGAAAAGGGAACAGTTGACGCGGTCTTTGTAACCCAATCCAGGGAAGGCACCAAACTTGTTAAGGTTAAAGCCCGCGACCAACGTATCCCAGAGCTGGGAGATAAGTTCGCTTCCCGTCATGGACAAAAAGGAGTCATAGGGTTAATCGTTCCACAAGAAGATATGCCCTTCACAGAAGACGGCGTAGTTCCAGATATAATAGTCAACCCTCACGCCATTCCTTCAAGAATGACTATAGGACACTTCATCGAGTCAATAGCTGGAAAAGTTGCTGCTGTGAGAGGAAAACCCGTTGATGGAACACCGTTCTCAAACGAAAAACCTCCGGGCATCAGAAAAGCCTTAATTAAACTGGGATTCAGCCACACAGGCAGAGAGGTTTTCTACAATGGTATAACGGGCGAGAAATTCGTTGCAGACTTGTTTGTCGGAGTAGTATACTATCAAAAATTGCACCACATGGTTGCAGACAAAATCCACGCCAGAGCCAGAGGACAAGTACAAATGCTAACGAGACAGCCCACAGAAGGAAGAGCCAGAGGAGGAGGCTTAAGATTCGGTGAAATGGAACGTGACTGCTTGATAGGACATGGAGCGGCGATGGTGCTTCGAGACAGATTACTGGAAGAATCAGATAAATATACGCTATATGTCTGTGAAAACTGTGGTTACATAGCCTATTACAATATGAGACAAAGAAGATACGTATGTAGAATATGCGGAGAAAAAGCTATAATCTCCCCGGTAACAGTCTCCTACGCTTTCAAGCTCCTCTTGCAGGAAATGATGAGCCTTTGTGTAGCACCCACATTAAAGCTTAAGGAGAAAGCTTAACATGGCTGCGGAAGAAATGATCCATAAAGTTGTTGATGAAATTAGTTTCGGTTTGCTTTCGCCCCAAAACATACGCAAACTCTCAGTCGTCGAAGTTCAAACACCAGACACCTACGACGAGGATGGTGCTCCCATAACGTCTGGATTGATGGATGGTAGGCTTGGAACCCTTGAACCGAGGCAAAGGTGCAAAACATGCGGTAACACAGCAATCCGCTGCCCAGGTCACTTCGGCCACATTGAACTAGCTGTCCCAATAACACATATCGCATTCACAAAGATCATATACAAGCTTCTAAAGGCAACATGCCGAAACTGTGGACGCATATTGTTTTCCGACGATATGATAAAGGAAGTTCAAGCTAGAATTTACAGAGCGCGTAAACTCTTAGGCGTAGTTCCGAACGAAGTCTACAAAGGAATAATAAAAGACATACGACGGAAACAGTGTCCCCACTGTGGAGCAATCCAATACAAGATAACTTTTGAAAAACCAACGAAGTTCAGTGAGGTAATCCCTGAGAGCGGTTCGCAGCCGTTGACGCCAAGCATGGTTCGGGAAAGGCTGGAACGCATGTCAGATGAAGATCTTGAGCTTTTGGGTTTCAATTCGGAAGCCGCACATCCCGAATGGATGGTTCTACAGGTTTTACCAGTTCCGCCAGTCTATGTCCGTCCGTCAATTACGTTAGAATCAGGCATCCGCTCGGAAGACGACTTGACCCACAAATTGGTGGACATAATCCGCATCAATCAGAGGCTAAGGGAAAACATGGATGCTGGAGCACCTACACTCATAATCCAGGACCTGTCAGAGCTCCTTCAGTATCATGTAACAACGTACTTCAACAACGAAGCGTCGGGGATACCTCCGGCAAGACATCGCTCAGGCAGAGCGTTGAAGACGATCTGCCAAAGATTGAAGGGGAAAGAGGGAAGATTTAGAAGCAACCTTTCAGGGAAAAGAGTTGACTTTTCAGCACGAACAGTCATTTCTCCTGACCCAAACCTAGACATAAACGAGGTAGGAGTTCCGCTTCGAATTGCCATGCGGCTATCAGTGCCTGAAAAAATCACGGAGTGGAACATCGAAGAGGTGCGGAAACTCGTAACAAATGGGCCTGAGAAATATCCCGGCGCACTCTACATTATTAGACCTGATGGCAAACGTATAAGACTTGAATTCGTTGTTGACAGAGAAAAGATTTCAGAGGCTTTAGAGCCAGGGTTCATTGTAGAGAGACATCTTAAAAACGGCGATGTAGCCATCTTCAATCGTCAGCCTTCGCTTCACCGTATGTCAATTATGGCCCATCGCGTACGCGTTCTGCCGTATAAAACCTTCCGTTTACATCTTTGTGTTTGTCCACCCTACAACGCTGATTTTGACGGAGATGAAATGAACCTTCACATACCACAGAGCCAAGAAGCCCAAACAGAAGCACGGTTACTAATGCAAGTTCAAGATCAAATATTGTCGCCAAGATTCGGAGGCCCAATAATAGGTGCAATTCGAGACTTTATAACAGCCGCATACTTATTGACGAAAAAATCAAACTATCTAACACAAAACGAGACTAGCAGATTACTAATAGCAACGGGTTATATTGGACTGTTGCCAAAGCCACAAATAAAAACGCCTCAACCATTGTGGAGTGGCAAACAGATCTTCAGCCTGTTCTTGCCCAAAGACTTGAATTACGTCCTGAAGGCAAACATCTGTCAAGGATGCGACAAATGCAAGAAGGAAAACTGCCCCAATGACGCTTACGTTGTTGTCAAAAACGGTGAACTCACAAGCGGCGTCATAGATAGACGCTCAATAGGCGCTGAACAGTCCGAAAGCCTCCTCCACAGGATAATAAAGGACTATGGATCAGAGGCCGGACGCGAATTCCTAAATAAGATAACCCGTATGTTGAAACTCTTCATTACTATGCGAGGTTTCACATACTCATATGACGAATTGGTTTTGTCCCCAAATGCTGAAAATAGAATAAGAAGAACCATGGAAAAAATTGAGAAGAGAATAAAGGAACTGATAGACAGCTATCGCAAGGGTACGTTACAAAGGCTTCCAGGCCAAACCCTAGAAGATTCATTTGAGATATACGTAATGAACGAATTAGCCAAAGCAAGAGATCAATCTGGAAAAATAGCTGACGACGACTTCACCCTTGAAAATTCAGGCAGAGTAATGACACGAACTGGCGCTAGAGGTTCAAACCTGAACATCGGCCAAATGAGCGCGTGCGTAGGACAACAAGCAGTGCGTGGAAAAAGGATCATGCGAGGATACCGAAACCGCGCATTGCCACACTTCAAGCCCGGCGATCCAAGCCCAAAGGCAAGAGGTTTCGTTTACTCCTCATATCAAAAGGGGCTTGACTCGATTGAGTTCTTCTTCCATGCTATGGGTGGCAGAGAAGGCCTCGTCGACACCGCCGTTAGGACACAGCAAAGTGGGTACATGCAAAGAAGATTGATTAACGCATTGGAACATCTTCGCTTGGAATATGACGGAACGGTTAGAAGTTCAGCTGGAACCATAATCCAATTCCAATATGGTGAAGATGGTGTCGACCCGGCTAAGAGCGATCATGGAAAAGCTGTGAACATAAGTCGGCTGGTTGAACAGATAAAAATTGCAGCAGAGAAGGGCACACTAGCAACACCTGAATACGTTAAGAAACGGTTGAAAGACGCTGAAGATCAACTTACACCTTTGCTTATAAGCGAACTCAGACAACGCTTAGCAAGGGCAAAACTGACAAAAGCAGGTGTAGAAAAGATAATACAATTATCGGTTGAACATTATAAGCGTGCTTTGGTGGAACCAGGTGAAGCAGTGGGCATAGTTGCAGCTCAGTCAATAGGTGAACCAGGCACACAGATGACTCTCAGAACGTTCCATTATGCAGGAGTTCGAGAGCAGAACGTAACCCTAGGACTGCCAAGACTCATAGAAATTGTTGATGCGAGACGAGTTCCATCCACTCCTATAATGACAATATACTTGAC
>JAUUWK010000069.1 GCA_030589055.1 Candidatus Bathyarchaeota archaeon
CGTCGCAGAGAAGCTGCTGGGTTTTGACAGAGTTTCGGTGAAGTGTCAGGACGGACGCCAGCGTCTCTGCAGAATACGCGTGAAAATGAAAAGAAGAGCGTGGATAAGACAGGGAGACATCGTTCTCGTGTCACCTTGGGACTTCCAGTTTGAAAAACGAGGCGACATCATTTGGCGATACAAGAGAAATCAGACCGAATGGCTGAGAAGAAAGGGATATCTCAAAGATTAGCAGAAGAAGACTTGTTTTGCGAGATTGCAACATGTGAGACTATTTTTCATAGTATCAATAAAAAAGTGGGGGAGTTGCGGGAGAAATCTCAATCTGCATTTTAAAGAATTCATTCCACCATTTTGCCCTCCAAGTAAGTCCTAAAAGCCTTAACAACTTTCACGTGGAATGTCTTGCCGATTAGGTCGCTGGAACCAGCATCCTTCAGAACCACCGGTTTGTAAGCGAAGTTACGTCCAACCCAAGAACCAGAAACCTTGCCAACTTCGTCCACAAAAACTTTGCCACTCCAGCCAACCCAATGTTGATTCCTCTTAAGAGCAACTTCTTTTGCCAACATGGCTGCCATGCGGCTTCTACGTTTAATCTCTGGGAAAGACAGATAGTCTTCCTGCATGCCAGCTGCAATAGTTTTCGGCCTCGCAAAAAACTTCGAAACATTCAGTACGTCTGGTTCAACATCTTCAACTAAGCGTAAGGTTCGTGTGAAAGCTTCTTTTGTTTCGCCGGGAAAACCGCAAATAACATCCGTGGCTAGAGTGATGTCTGAAAAACTGGCTCTAAAAGTATTTACTACGTTTTTAAAGTCGTCTACGGAATAAGTCCGTCGCATGCGTTTCAGAATTTTGTCGTCGCCGCTTTGAACTGGCAAGTGGATAAACTTCAAGATTTTTTCACTTTGAAAAGCCTGAATTAGATCTTCTAGAATATTCTTTGCCAAGTTTGGGGTCATCATACCGACGCGAATCTTAAAATCTCTTTCAATACTGCACAAAGCCTTAAGCAGATCTGCAAGATTTGTGCTCATATCCTTTCCATAACACGCTGTGTCTTGCGAGGTTATCCAAAACTCCCTAACTCCAGAAGCCAAATCTGCTCTCATTCTCTCAACAATTTCTTGAATACTGTAACTTCTCAGACGACCTCTAGCGAAAGCTACACAGCAATAGGCGCATGAACCTAAGCAGCCATAGCTTATGGGAATAATACCGATAACAGGGTTTAGCCGCAGTCGAGGAAGATTTGGGCTTGGTTTAGCATTCAAAGCGTCTTCTAAGGCAACAATCCTTTCACCATTCAAAACGCGCTTCACAACTTCAACGATTTTGTCGCCTGCTGCCGGACCAACAACTCCGTCAAAACGCACCTCTTCACGTAACCTTTCAAAGTTGATTAGAGGCAAGCATCCAGCAACGACTAATTTTTTATCTAACGAAACTCGTTTTAAAACCGTAATCATACGGTTTTCCGTCGGTCCCTTAACTGCGCACGTGTTGTGTATTACTATGTCTGCAGCCTCAATAGTCTTGACTAAGTTATATCCAGCATCTGCTAAGCATCCAGCCAAAACCTCTCCGTCAGCCAGATTTGCCGAACAACCGAAACTCTTGACGTAAGCGTGCATACTTTTCATCGCAATACATTAAATGCTTCAATAAGGAATAAAAACATAAAGGTTTGTAGAGTCGGAATTTACACAGATCTGAAAGGAGGTGTGGACAAGCTTTAAATAGAGAGGACCCAGCATGCTTAAAGCATATTTTAATCATATCATATAGAAGTATAACTTCGAACACGAATTCTGTAGCAGTATTGGAGGAGGGAAATTTAATGAAGATGATAACACTTTATCTTCCTGAACCTTATATTGAAGCGTTGAATCAACTTGTGAATGAAAAGTTCTATCCGAATAGGGCTGAAGCGATTCGTGTGGCTATCCGTGACTTGATAAACGATGAAGTCTGGCAGAGGAAAAGGGTTGGCTAAAACGCATCCTACAGAGCAAGCGCTTAAGTATGCCTGGCATGACGCCGTAAATGCTGGAATCCGGCCTCTAGGATATTGCCGTATACTGGTGATCGGCGTGGGAGGAGCAGGCAACAACGCAGTGACAAGGCTTTTAGAGATGGGTATAGCTGGCGCGCAATGTATAGCAATAAACACGGATGCACTTCATCTGAATGCTTCAAGAACTCATGAAAAAAAATTGGTAGGTAAAAAACTGACAAGAGGTCTTGGAGTTGGAGGGAACCCTAGGCTTGGCAAGGCAGCAATTGAAGAATCAAGGGAGGGTGTTGAGGATCTGCTTACAGACGTGGACATAGTCTTCGTTACGGCTGGTTTGGGTGGAGAGACAGGAACTGGAGCTGCTCCGGTTATAGCGGAGATTGCAAGACGAAAGGGGGCAATAACCGTCGGAGTTGTAACCACGCCTTTCCGCATTGAAAAGGGTCGAGTTGAATATGCTGCTCAAGCTTTGACTGAAATGCGGAGACAATGCGACACAGTAGTTGTAATAGACAACAACAAGCTCATGCAACTTGTACCTCAGCTGCCTATAAACGAGGCATTCAGGGTCGCAGATCAAGTTTTGGCAAGCGTGATTCAGGGTATTGTTGAAATAATTTCAGCACCAAGTCTAATTAACCTTGACTTCGCGGACTTCAAAACAATTGTTAGACGGAGCGGAGTGGCTGTTGTGGGAGTAGGAGAGTCAGACGCACCAAATCGAGCAAAAGAAGCTGTTAAAAACGCGTTGAAAAGCCTGCTTTTAGATGTAGACTATGTGGGAGCGACAGGAGCACTAATCCATGTTACCGGCGACGACCAAATGACTATGGAGGAGGCAAATCGTGTGGGAGAAATAATAACAGAAACGATGGATGACAACGCTTTGGTTATTTGGGGTGCAAGGGTAAATCCCGAATTAGATGGCATGTTAAAAGTTATGCTTGTCATGACTGGTGTAAAATCACCCCATCTCTTAAGTGGATTCGGAACAATCGCACCACAACTTTTCAACTTAGAACCCAACGCAGAGCCAGAGAAACCATTAGACATAAAACTCAACCTATACCAAATGGAAAACTTCCAGTAACCGCCTCCTCTTCCTCATGTCTAACCGAATTTTCTTTTGAGAAGTAAGAGTTCCTTTTTAAGTCTCATTGTTAAGGGTATGGCTTTGCCATGGGGCGAGCATAAACCCTTCCTTATCGCCATGACAATTTCGTCAATTTCAGACTCAGCATCCACAAGCGTGTGTGCATAGCCTATCTCCGGTCCATAATGGGCGTCGCTTCCAGCAACACGCGCAATCCCAAGCCGCGAGGCGATTTCTTCACTACGCGTTACACTGTAGTTAAAGGGAAACGCTGAAGCGTTTATCACTTCTATTGCATCGAATCGTGGACTTATGCGTCTTTTCAGGCTCTCCTTAAAAAAAGTTACTGGATGACAAGCTACGGCTAAACCACCAGCTTCATGTATTCTATCCAAGGTTTCGTCTACACTTAGTCTAGGCGGAACTAACTCGTTAACATCGAGTCCGATAATATGTCCTTCTAAACTTGAGATTTCCATCCCAGGGACTATTAAGAAGTCAGTTTCTTTCGCAATTTTCAGAGCGCCGTCGAGACTGTCATGATCTGTTATGGCAACTCCATCTAATCCACGTTTCTTGGCGTAAAGAATCAGATCTTTCCGTGTGATTAAGGCATCTGGAGAAAAAATAGTGTGGACGTGAAGATCCATTTTAAGCGCCAAAACTTCACAGGCCTAGTCAACTTTAGACAGTTTTTCTCTAACTTTTTCCAGCATCTCGGCCAGTTTGCCGCTGCTGGCTTCTATTTTTCGGAATAAGGGCTTAGCCTCGCCTATTTTATGGCCTGCTGGCAACGGTTTTAGTGCTTCATTCCACTTTTGTTCATGAACACTGCCATGTAAGTTGAGAATTCTCCATAGTTTTTCTGCTATAAATGGAATGAAAGGCGCTGAAGCTATTGCTAGGGCTTTAACAGTTTGTGAGGCTATGTAAATCGTGCTTGCTGCTTTGTCTCTATCTTTCTTGATAACATTCCAAGGTTCCTTTTCGTTCAAGTATTGGTTTCCCATGCGACCTATAGTTACTATGTTGTTCGCTGCAGATTGCAGCCGACAGTTTTCAATTTCCTTGGCTATTGTTTCCACTTTCTCTTCAAGAGTTGTAAGGATGTGCTCATCATCCTTATCCAGGTGGCTTGGCTCCGGGACTTCGCTGTTGAAGTGTGTGTTTATGAATTTCAGTGTTCGGTGGATAAAATTGCCAAACGTGTCGTTCAAATCTGCATTAACTTTTTCGATGAAGATTGTCCATGAAAAGTTTGTGTCCTTTGTTTCAGGCCTTGTTGCCATTAGGAAGTAACGCCAATAGTCTGCCGGAAAGAGTTCTAATGCTTCGTCTATAAATACGCCGATTCTGCGGCTTTTTGAAAAAGCTTTGCTTTTGAACTGGAGGAACTCTGTTGCTGAGACATTCCATGGCAAATTGTAGTCTTCATGAGACCCCAATAGTAAAGCTGGGAAAATAATCGTGTGAAATAGAATATTGTCCTTTCCAACAAAAAATAAGGTTTTGGCATCTTTATCGAACCAGTAGTCTCTCCATTTTTCTGGTTCCCTACAGTCTTTGAAATGTTCAATCGTTGCTGAAACATAACCCAAGACGGCTTCGATCCAAACATAAATTGTCTTGCCTCCTCCTTCTGGAAAAGGAACTGGAATCCCCCAGGCAACATCTCTCGTAACCGCCCTTGGCTTCAGTCCTTCCTTGACAAAGTTTAAGCTGAAGTTTCTGGCATTGCTTGGCAACTGCCTGTTGCTATCAAGGTAGTCTCTAAGTTTTCCAGAAAATTTTGACAAGTCAAAATACCAGTGCCTAGTCCTTTTTATTATTGGTTTGCTTCCGCAAATCACGCAGTAAGGCTTGTCCAGAAGCGTTGGTTCCAACAGTCTTCCACAAGCATCACATTGGTCTCCACGAGCACCTTCATGACTGCAGTAGGGACATTTTCCTTCAACAAATCTGTCTGGCAGAAAGCGACCACATTTTTCGCAGTGAAGCATCTCTGTTTCTTGAACAAAAATGTATCCGTTATCGTAGATTTTCATCAAGTGATTTTGCACAAAGCCTTTATGCACAGGATTCTCTGTTCTAGTGTAATTGTTGAATGAGAAACCCCATTTCTTAAATAGTTCAACGACTTTCGCATGGTTTTTGTCAGTTAACCGTTTAGGTGAAATACCCAGTCTGAGGGCTTCAACTTCAATTGGAGTTCCATGCTCGTCTGAACCACTTACCATGAGAACATCTTCGCCTTTTGAACGATAATATCTTGCCACAACATCAGCTGACAAAACCTGCACTAACGTACCCAAATGGGGAAGATAGTTTACATATGGCCATCCACATGCAACTAAAACTTTGCCGAGTTCCACGACACCTCCAACATCCCAGTTCTACGTTGACTATTACAAATTATGAATTGTATTACTTAAGAAGCATGGTTTTTCCGTAAACAACATGGTTTTTCACTTCCGTTTTCTGAATAGTTTTATACTTTCTATATCGCATACATATTCAAAACCATTTTCTATTAATTGTTTTGCTTCCTCTATGTTTTTTGCGGTTGCTGAGTGGAACTCATCGTTTTCAAAGTTTATTAAATGCGTGTAGATTTCCGTGTTCTCTAACCTTTTATGGCCCAATAAGTGTTTAACGTAGAGAATGTTTCTTGTTCTTTGGTATTCCATTGTTGCTTTCCAATGCCGAAACGTGTGAAAGCTAATTCTTCTAATTCTCGGATTCCCAAGCTTTTGAGCTATTCGCTTTCTCTGGATCATGAAGTTTTGCCTAAAGCT
>JAUUWK010000078.1 GCA_030589055.1 Candidatus Bathyarchaeota archaeon
GGTCGATTTTGCCCGCGCCTAGCACTTTGCCTGGAACCGCGACTGTTTCCTTTTTCTCCGTGTATCTGTTCAATCGGCTTACGTTCACTGCTATACGATTTCTCCTTGACTTCGTTAAACGTTTGGCAACATCTCTCCAAATCTTAACATCATTTTCTCTGCTTTGCTTCTTTAGAAAGAAGATAAGCTGGATCAGCTCTGGATTTGTTGTCTTAACCTTTCTCAGTCTTTTTCACCTTGACTTGGCTCATAAATTCCTTCAACTCTTCGTTTAGGATCTTAACAGCCTCCTTCATTATTCTTTCCGGAGGAAGCACGCCTGTAGATTCTATGTTGAATATAAAGGTGTCATCTTTCCAGTTTACCTCTATGGCCGGGGGATTCGTTGGGCAAACATCCACGCAGTCTTGACAGAGAGTGCAAGTCATCAATTCGCGAATTTCTATTTTGTCTCCAGCTTTGATTAAGACCTTCCTTGGACAAATCTCTACGCATTTTCCACAAGCATCGCATTGTTTGCCGATCTTAATTTGCGGGAAATACTTGTATGTACACATAGTGACTGGCTGCCATTTCGCGTGATTTTTTCCTCTTCCAAGTCTTGCATAGGCTTCAAGCTTTAGCTTCTGCTCCTTAGCCAGTTTTACTATAGGTATTTTATCACTCACCGGAGTTATATCCGGGTTTTCTGAGATTAATTCCCCTGAATAAATAGTTCTCGTTCCTTCTTTCGCTTCTGCATCAATCGTAAGTGAAACTCTGCAAAGATTGCATCCAAACTCGCTTTTGCATGCGCATTTCTCTGGTAGATTATAACTGTCTAGGTCGGTTCTGAGAGGGATTAGCCCAAGTCTAAGGGCTATGATTTCATCCAGTAATATGGAAGAGTTCTCAATTATTACAACTTCATCTACAGCCATGCAGGGAACTTCCGCGATTATGATCCTTCTCAAGGCATTCATAAAGGGAACATCAGCCCCCTGAATGAGTAAACGCATATTCACATCGTTTTTTTCAAGCACTTCTATTTCCACTTACGTGAACACTCCATAACAGCCTACGATAGACGCTGTGCCGTTCAATAGAACACTGGTGAATTATTTCAACTTTTCTATGAAAATAGTGACAGCACAAATACACAGTTTGACTAAACTCTTCTTCCCCTTCTGCCACCCGGTCTCCGTGTTCCATCATGAGGAACGGGTGTAACCTCTTCTATGCGCCCGATGCGGAATCTTGATCGTGCTAAGGCTCTTATGGCTGCTTGTGCACCTGCGCCTGGAGTTCTTGGTCCCGAACCTCCAGGAGCCCTTACCTTGATGTGTATGGCTGTTATTCCCTTGTCTCTGGCTATTCCAGCCGCCGCAGAGGCTGCTCGCATGGCCGCGTAGGTTGAGGACTGCATTCTATCTGCCTTTACAAACATCCCGCCTGATGTTCTCGCTATGGTTTCGGCGCCTGAAATGTCAGTGATGTGAACTATTGTGTTGTTGTAAGAACTGTAAATGTGAACTACGCCCCATCTCTCAGCTTTCTTGCTGGAACCTCCACTGCTAGTCATCTTATCTCTCCTTTACTTCTGTTTCCTCTGTTTTCTTTTCGGTTGCGGTTACAACTGCTATTGTTTGACGTAGAGGATGGTTTGGGTTTGCAAGGGGGCTTTGAGGGGTATACGTTACCTGGTTTTCTTCCTCCCTTGTCACCAAATAACCCGGAACAGTTACTCGCTGGTCTCCTATGACTATGTGTCCGTGAGTTATCAGTTGACGTGCTTGGTGAATCGACTTGGATTGACCTTTCCTAAAAATGATTGTTTGAAGCCTGCGTTCAAGAATATCTTCAACCGCTGAGTCCAACACGTCGTCAAGAACTGCTGTTTCATGTATTATGCCAAGCTTCTTCAAGCGTGTGAGGACCATCTTCTCCATTTTTTTGCGTTCTTCAGGTGTTTTGCCCATAAGGGAGCGGGAAATCCCCCTGAATTTTGACAGCATAGTTTTATGTCGCCATAATTCACGCTTGTTCCTTAAGCCGTACTGACCCAAAAGGTTAAGCTCTTCTTGTAAGGCATCTATTCGCCATGGAAAACGTGGAGTGTCATATTTCTTTCTCTGCTTCTTAGGGTCGCCCATGAACATTACATCCTTCTCTTCTTCAACCTCACTCCAACAGCTTTCCCTTTTCTCCCTGTTGTTCTTGTACGTTGTCCACGCACTTTCAATCCGTAAGCATGGCGATATCCCCGCCACGATTTTATCTCTTTCATCTGCCTAATATCCATTTTTGTTCTTAAATCAAGATCCGCTCTAATAAGATGCAAATCTTTCCCTGTCTCCAAATCCTTTCTTCTGTTTAGAAGCCAGTTTGGCACTCCAAACCTTGCTGGTTCCTTTATTATCTGCTCTATTCTTTCAACCTCTGCCCCTGTTAGAAAACCCGCCCTTTTTTCCCTATTTATTTCAGCCTTTTTCAATAACGCATTTGCGAGGCTTAAGTTCACTCCCTTAATTCTTTTCAGGGCATACGGCATCTTTAGAGCACCATCTATATCTGTGCCCGTTATTCGCAATATATGACGAAATTCTCTGGACATCTGTCGCCAACCGTTTCTGCTCGTAACTAACTTCGAAAGTAGAACATACGTTATTTAAACCTTACTTCAGCTTTTATGGATCGACTTCGCCCTAGCGTCTGGCCACTGCTACAATATCTTTCATATTGATTTTTCTATCATACACAATATCACAGTTTGGACTGTAATCCGGCTCTGGATAATCTACGCTGAATAGCGCTGCTACTGCCGCTACGTTTCTTACGTCAACTCTGCTGTCTGGGAAGCCCTTGGAACCATGTATATCCCCAACCACTGCAAGTATAACATAGCTATCAGTGAAATTGTTATTTGCCTTGCGGGAGTTCTACCGAAACGATACACATACTTTAAAGCTTCAAAATGTGAACGTTCATATCCTGAAAAGATTTTGAAGGTGCTATTTGCCAGGAGTTTCGCCTATCAAGCTAAGGAATATTTTAGTACACACCTGAAATTTTTGTTAGACATGCAGCATCTTAAACTTCGCTAAGTCTCTTTTCATACATTATCTCCATAGAATCCGGCAGTTCCAAGCCGAGTTCTTCCAACGCTGTGGTTATTGGTTTGTGGTTACAGGTGAATCCGTAGATCTTTTTGACGCCTGAGCCATAACAGTAACTTCTTAGAAATCTTGTCATATCAAGCGCTGCATTGTAGTCCCCGTCTATGTAGCATGTTTGCATTGTATTTTCATGCCATTCTCGTGCCGTTGCATTGTCGATTAGCGTCAAACCGTCCACTTCTCCCTTTTCGTTTTCATGCACTATTGCCTTTTGTTCTTCCAAAAATCGTTTGAGGTCTTCCTTTTCTAATGAGAACCAATGATACAAAATTGTGTACAAGCCAGCGGCTCTATTGTATGTCTCTGAGTTTTGCAGGTAATTCCATATCGCCCCAGTTTGGTTTTTTTCTGCCCATCTTGATTTTTTGCTCCTTTCCAGTGTTATGTTTTCAGTTATCATCTCAACGAATTCTGCTACTGGCTTGAATCCCAGCTTTTGCAGCACTACTTTTGCAGCCACGTTATCGGATCCTGTTACCAATCTTACAATTTGTGTACCTTTCTTTTTTGCATACTCCAAACATCTTCTGGTTATTGCTGTTGCCACTCCCATCCGCCTGTAGTTCGAGTTTGTTCTCGCTCCACTGAGCCACACTTCGTGGGGCTTATCTATGCTTAAATGAGATATTCCAACTGGTATGCCGTTGATAGTGGCTACGAACACTCTGCCATTCTCTTCTTTAAGCCATCTATCCCAAACCTTAGGTACATAGTCACCCCAACTCCAAGTTTTTTCACAAAACCTGAACACCGCATCTCTATCAGAGTCTCGACCCTTGCGTACATAAATCCTAGTCTTCACACCCCTTCACTTCTCCATCAGCCCATTCAAACATGCAATTATTCACAAAACGACCAAGATAAGTCTTAAACAGCTCACCCAAAAAACATTTAGGGCCAGTGCATCAAGTCCAGAAAAGCAACAAAAAAACAAGAGTTCCAGTTTTTGTTGTGACACCACTGGTAGGACTCAAACTAGCGACCGATG
>JAUUWK010000034.1 GCA_030589055.1 Candidatus Bathyarchaeota archaeon
TCTCATCTAAAGTTCGAAGAAAATGTTGCATTAACGAAGCGTGTCGTTGATTTAGCACATCCAAAAGGAATTTCGGTTGAAGCTGAACTTGGGAGACTTGCTGGCGTAGAAGAATCAACCGTTGAGGAGAAAGAAGCCGTTTTGACTGATCCTGACGCGGCTAAAGATTTTGTTGAACGAACTGGTGTCCATGCACTTGCAGTTGCAATAGGAACCTCGCATGGAGCATACAAATTCAAAGGCGAACCTAAACTTGACTTTGAAAGGTTAAGGCTAATCCACGAAAAAATTAGCACCCTACTCGTTTTACATGGTGCTTCGAGCGTTCCATCATGGATCATTGAAAAAGCCGTCAAATATGGAGCCGAGTTAGGCGGAGCAAGGGGCATTCCAGAAGAGCACATACGAAAGGCCATTTCCCTAGGAATAACAAAAATAAACATCGACACAGATCTGCGACTTGCTTTCACCGGAACCATACGTGAATTTCTAGTTGAATCACCCAAAATATTTGACCCTAGGAAAATTTTAGGTTCAGCCAAAGAAGCCATGAAAGAGGTTGTTAAAAGTAAAATGCGCTTATTCGGAAGCGCTGGAAAAGGACTCTAAGGTGAAAAGATCAAATGAAAGTTGGAATACTAAGCGGAGGCGGAGATGCTCCAGGAATCAACGCTGTCATCCGAGCGGTTGTTAGAAAAGGAATTCAGCATTATGGCTATGAAATTGTTGGTATAAGGGATGGATGGCGTGGGCTGCTCGAAGGCGAATTTCTGCCATTAGATTTGAAGGCTGCGTCCGGGATTCTTCCACGCGGAGGCTCTATTTTAGGCACTTCGAGGACAAACCCCTTCAAAAATGAAAAAGGAGGGGAAAAAATACTGAGAAATGCCGAAAAAGCTGGCATAGGGGCCGTTGTTGTTATTGGCGGAGAAGACACTTTGGGCGTAGCCTACAGAATGAGCGAACTTGGGCTCAAATGCGGTGGCGTTCCCAAAACAATTGACAATGACTTAGCTGGCACAGACTACACCTTTGGTTTTCACACAGCAGTTGCCATTGCCACAGATGCCCTTGACAGACTTCACACAACAGCAGAAGCCCACCACAGAGTCATCATACTTGAGGTTATGGGCAGATATACAGGCTGGATTGCCCTAGAAGCTGGACTAGCGGGAGGAGCAGACGCCATATTAATCCCAGAAAAGCCTTTTGACACAGATGAAGTCTGCGAGTATATTAAGCGCAGAGAGGAAAGGGGCAGAAATTTCAGTATAATTGTTGTTGCTGAAGGAGCAAAACCGAAAGGTGGAGCAGAAATACTCTACAGTAAAAGCTTAGACGAGTTTGGACATGTCCACTTCGGCGGTGTAGGTTACTACATTGGAAAGGAAATCGAAAAACGCATGGGCATCGAAACCCGCGTTGTGGTTTTAGGTCATCTCCAACGAGGTGGTTCTCCATCAGCTTATGATAGAATATTGGCCACAAGATATGGCATAGCAGCTATAAATCTCGTTCATGAAGGAACATTTGGATGTATGGTTGCCCTCCAAGGAAACAAAATAGTCCCTGTCCTGTTAGAAGACGTTGCTGGTAAACGAAAGACTGTTGATTTAGAGCTTTACGAAATAGCAAGCGTGTTTTTTGGTTGAAAAGCCAAGTAGTGTAAACCAAGTCCACGCGTTACCTAGTTTATGTTGCTAGTATGTTAGCCAGCCATAGCAGGTTTAAGTCTAAAGGCTTCTCGGTATTACATGATTTCTCGAGTTCTACGCTAGTTATTCTGCCCTTTTGCAGTCCAACTATTCTGTTTCCCTTTTTTTCTGACAAAAGTTCAATCGCTTTGTTTGCAAATAAGCTGGCTAGAAGCCGGCTTCTCGCTGTGGGGTTGCCGCCTCTTTGCGCATAGCCTAAAATGCTAAGCCTAACCTCTGCCCCTGTGTCTTCTTCAATCTCTTTTGCAAGTTTGCGAGTGTCTCCAATTCCTTCCGCAGCCACAATTATGCCCGACCTCTTTCCTTTAGCACTGTTTTCCTTTATGATTTCAAGTATACTCTCTGTTTTGCATTTAACTTCTGGAACCAGAATTACTTCGGCTCCCACAGTCAATCCTACTGTTAATGCAAGAAAACCCCTTGTTCGTCCCATAACCTCAACTACGAAAATTCTTTCATGAGAAATTGCTGTATCTCGAATTTTGTCAATCTCAGTGACTGCCGTGTTTACGGCAGTATCAAAGCCTATGGTTTCATCCGTCCCAAAAACATCATTATCAATTGTCGCTGGAACTCCCACAATCAGTATGCCTGTTTCTTTGCTCAATTCTAAAGCTCCTTCAAAAGAGCCGTTACCACCAATAACTACAAGTCCATCCACATTATTCAAAGCAAGATTTTCAGCAGCTTTCCTAATTCCTTCTCTCTTTCTAAACTGTGGACATCTTGACGTACGAAGAATTGTACCGCCTAATTGTAATATTCCACCAACAGAACGCGGGGTTAAGGGCTTGAATATATTCATTAGCAAACCTTTCCAGCCTCTCTCAAAACCTAAAACTTGAAAATTCTTTGAATAAGCGATGCGCGCAACGGCTCGAATAGCAGCGTTCATCCCAGGCGCGTCTCCACCACTTGTTACAACGCCTATCCTCTTCAATGCAGATTCCTCAAGTCTAAATATGATCTGGAACATATAGTATGATGGGCTAGAGAAATAAATCTGAGCTTTTTTTTAGCTGGAGAACATCAGTTTTTAGCAAAGTTTTATAGTTTTGAAAGACATCAAAACCTTTTGGCGGTGGGTCTTAGGCGGGGGGCTAGGGGTCCCTTGAACCGTAAACCCTCTATATGACGGGCTGAAAGCTGAGGCTGAGGCGACTAAGGCCGCTGAGATCCCCATTCCCGAAACAATGACTATCCGTCCCTTGGGGCTGGCGGTCATTGAGCAGCTTCCGTAGGGAAGCCGTCTTCGATGTTCACCAGGCGAACTTGGCTAGGCCCGGGAGGGAGCAACCTAAGTCTGGGCGTTCAGCGCTCAAGGGGGTGCGGGTACGAGCCTAGGGTTTGAAGGATCCAGCGGATTCTGGACGTCGAACTTCAGTGACTCACCGCCTTTAGTTGAATTATTGAAAGCGAATGGGGACGAGATTATACAACAAGGCACAAGTATTGCGTGAATTTGCAATACTAATTATAGGTTCAAAAGATTTTTGATGTCAAATGGATTATGTTGTGTTCAGAACCAGAAGACGGTTGAATTGATGCCAAAGAAGCTATGCATGTCTAGTGTTATGTTAGTTCTTGTTTTGGGTAGCTTTTTCGCTTTTCTAGTGCTCCTCCACGAATGCGGTCACCTTTGCAAACTTCTAAGGATTAGGAGAGGAGTTTACCATGTTTAGAAGAGGCAAGGCATCTTCTCTATTAACGGTGCTACTCGCCATTTTCAGCATGCAACTGTTGCTCTCGATAGAAATAGCCACTTCACAAACATTAGACTCAAACCATCGGGCTGATTACAGTCTGTTTGGTGCAACTACTTACGTTTCTGGCATATTGACTGACTTACAGTTTGACAACAGCAGTTACATATCTTTCGGAAGTTCTTACGCGGGAACAGATGACTTAGATTTTGTAGATAATAATGAAAGCGATGTTGACTCCAGTCCTGATAGGGGAAGTCACTCGAACTTTGCTGCTCAACAGTATGGTCCAGATGGGAATTGTGACACTTTAACAGAAGTCAATACTGGGAGTAACGGGACTTTAGATCTGTACGTCGACGCTCTTGACAACGTTAGAACAGGGTGGGACCGATTGGGCGGGTCCCCTTATTTGGATACGCAGAACCACCCTATTGATCACGTCCGGCTGAGGGACGACCGGGCAGAAGACATTGGAGATTTCAGTTTTCAGAATAGTGAAAAATCATTGGAAACAATAAACTCAGTAGTTTTACGGTTGTATGCTTGGAAAGAAGATGTGGGTGATAGATTGGGAGTTTACCTTTGGGACAGCAGTTCTTGGGATACTGCCTACACTATCACTAGAACTTCTGTTGGATGGACAGAATTTGATGTAACCGCCAGACTTGATACTTGGGCTAAAATTGATGGTGCCAAAATTTACCTTAACGGGGACACTACGGTATCTGAGAATTCTAGGCTTCTTGCAGATTGTGCTGTACTTCGGGTTGATTATGACTTGATAAATTACGAGTTAGACTTGGAAGTCCAATGGGCCAATGCAACATGTGACATGTCCAACGCGGAACTCTGCATATTTGGAGGAACAATGGGTTCAGAAAACATTTGTGTACACGTGTGGAACGGTTCAACATGGCATAATCTCTTCACCGACCTTTCAAGCGGCTGGAACAATATTTCAGTCACTAACTACCTAGTTAGCCCCACCTTCTCCATCAGGTTCAAGGGAGGAACAGAAACAGGAGACACTTCTCAGGATAGTTGGGAAATAGACTGTACGTTGCTACACACGTGGGTAGTCCCCCCTATAGCCAACTTCTCCTACATCCCTAAAAGTCCTTACACCGGCGAAACCGTGACTTTCAATGCTTCAGACAGTTATGACCCAGATGGTTACATTGTAGATTACTGTTGGAACTTCGGCGATGGAACAAATGCGACTGGTGTGACGGTTAGCCATGCATACTCTGAAGATGGCAGCTATACAGTTAATCTTACAGTTACAGATGACGAAGGATCTTCAGTCGTAGCATCGGACGTCTTAACTATCCTAAATCGTGCTCCAGTTGCCTCGTTTGTAATCTTACCTCAACAACTAACAACTGACGATATGATAATCTTCAATGCTACAGACAGCTATGATCCCGACGGTACGATAGTAAACTACACTTGGAATTTCGGGGACGGAAACATAACGACAACCAGCAGCAGCGTGGTTACCCACATATATCATGAATATGGAGATCTTAATGTAACCTTGACTGTAATTGATAATGATGGCTACGATGACTCAACATCACAAGTCATAAACGTACATGTATATGACGTTGCAATACTCAACGCCACTGTTTCTCAAGCTGAGGTTCATGTAGGCCAAGTCGTCAATATCACCGTTGCCGCTAGGAATAAGGGAACTACAACAGAATCCTTCAATGTCACTGTATTCCGTAATGAAACCCTAATTGGAACCCAACTCATCTCAGACTTAGCTCCTGACGCGGAAATGATCTTGAATTTCTACTGGAACACGACAGGCGTAACACCCAACGTCCGTTATACAATAAAAGCTGAAGCAAGCGCAGTTCCAGGGGAAACAGATATCGTTGATAACACGTACACTTACGGAATTGTAAAAGTCAAAAGTCAAGATCCTCCGCCGTTCGACTGGGGCCCCATTATTCCTTATCTTGCTACAGTAAGCTCGGCTGTCGTAGCTGTTATCGTAGCTATTGCAGTGAAGAAAGAGCTATTAGGTTTACTTTTGGGCGCTCTGGGAGGGCTTTCTTGGTGGAAGAAACGAAAGAAGCGAAAGGGATTTGAATTCTTCGACGAAATGACTAATGGAGGCATTCCGGATTCGTTCTCTGTTTTGATAAGTGGTGAACCTGGTTCAGGAAAAAGTATGTTGTGTCAACAGTTGACTCATATGTTTTTGGTTAGAGGGAATTCATGCATATACATCACCTATGATTCTTTCCCAGATGAAGTACGGGAAAACATGGAAAAGCTTCATTGGAATATATCCAAATATGAAAACGAAGGAAAACTCATGTTCATCGACTCCTTTTCTTCAATTGCCAAGGTTACTAGTAAAGAAAAGTATTCGGTGGATCAACCGTTTTCATTATCTGATTTAGGGATTACAATGTCCCAAGCGACAAATGAAAGAGCTGATGTTCCCAAAGTGTTCTTGGACTCCATAGTTCCTCTCTTAACTCATGTTGCTCCAGCAAAGGTTGTGGAGTTTCTCCAAAAACGTAGCGCGCGTATCAAAGGAGTTGAGGGCACATTCATTTTCAGCATAGGCAAAGACACAATAGAGCTAAACCTCATGAGTCGATTAGAAGAAGTTGTTGATTGCGTAATCGAATTAGAGGTAAGCAAAGGAAAAACCGTTAGAAGAATGCATATCAAGAAGATGCGAGGAAGAAAAATTAGCAGTAAATGGATTCGGTTTGAAATAGACTCTAAGAAAGGAATAGTTTTTCTCGTTTAAGGTCAAATTTGTAAAGCTGAAGCTGTTATGTGAATTCCAACTAACGGTTCTTCTTGCGAAAATACTTCTATACCGTTTTCAGTTATCTTGTATGGACGGATCTGATTATCATGTTCAATTCCACGCATTTTTTCAATTTGTATCCCCCTGACAATTTCTCTTTCGCTTATGAATACATGAAGCAGTATAACTCCATGAGCCAGAAATTCCTCAGCGCGAATTTCCCTCTCTAAAGTAACGCTTCTAAGCTCCGTAGTGACTAAGCTAGTTGTTCCTAGATTTGAGAGAGCCTCGAAAAAGTCTAAAATTGCTGTTCGTCTCTCTGAAACGTCATGGTATTGAAACGTCAACGCAGTAATCGGATCAATAACAACGCGTTTGGCATTAATCTTCTTGGCATTTTCCTTGATAACCTCTATTAAGCTAACTAAGCTAAAATCTCTTTTACCAACCCATAAATCGCCAATCTTGACTTCTCCAGGTAAATGTCGAATTGGAGAAGCATCAACAATTGCGAGTTTTCCTTTCTTTTCCAACTTCTCAAGATCCCAGCCAAAACCTGCCATCTCTTCCTTAAGCTGGGTTATGTTTTCGTCAAGAGACACGTACAAGCCAGACTCGCCACATTGAACAGCACCATAGTGCAAAAATTGTGTACTAAGAATAGTTTTACCAGATCCAGGGCCTCCACACACTAGAATGCAACGACTAGAGGGTAAACCACCATTTAGCATTTTGTCTAAACCATCAATGCCTATTGGAATTCTCTTCATATAACCACCCTTGATAATAGATATGAACACGCATAGTAATAAAAATCATTTATGAATCTACAATTTGTATCTAAACTAGGCACCATGAATTTATCTATTTCGTCGGAAAATTCTAAATGCTGTCTAGTCTATTTAGTGTTGGAAGCTTGACCATGTTCTTTAATGAGGTTCGTAAAGACTATCTGCTTGACCGTTGGGTTGTTATTGCCACCGAGCGTGGTCGCCGTCCAACAGACTTTGCGAAGAAAGAAAGAGAGAAAGTAAAAAAGGGTGTTTGTCCTCTCTGTCCGGGCAATGAGCACATGACCCCCCCAGCAGTTCTAGTTTATTTAAAATCAGGAAAAGGCGTTAGAAAAGTCAAGGATAAAAACGGTTTTAGACATAAAGACTGGTTGATTCGTTGCGTTCCAAATCTTTATCCAGCTTTCACCCCGCCTAAAGGAAGAGCTGGCAGAATGCAAATTATGAAGAGTGATAGTTTGGTTGTGGCTGTCGGACATCATGAAGTTTTGGTTGAATCTCCAGTTCATGATGGGCATCCTGCAAACGCGAAGATTTCACAATTGGTGCACGTTATTAACGCCTACATTGACAGACTGCGTGAACTCGCCTCAAAGCCTTATGTGAAGTATGTTTCCATCTTTCGCAATCACGGTCTTGAGGCAGGGGCTTCGCTCTCCCATGCCCACAGTCAGATAATTGCAACGCCATTCATTCCAAGAATTGTGGAAGACGAGCTTAGAGCCAGCAAAAAATTCTGGACAAGGAACAAAAAGTGCATCTTCTGCAATGTATTAGAAAAGGAACTTGATGGACCCAGACTTATTGTGGAAAACGCAAAGTACGTGGCTTTTACTCCTTGGGCAAGCGTTAATCCATTAGAATTCTGGATACTCCCAAAGGAACATGAGGCTACGTTGCTTGAAATGTCGCAATCTGAAGTGGAAACCTTTGCAAAAACTTTGGAAGCTTGTCTTAGTGGGCTAAAGAGGCTCCTGAACGACCCACCTTACAATTTTGGCTTCCACATAGCCATGAACAAGAATACCCGCAAATATTATCACTGGCATTTGGAGGTTTATCCTAGACTGGCGATTTGGGCAGGGTTCGAGAAGAGCACAGGCATATACATAAACACTGTGACTCCTGAAGCTGCAGCGGAAAGTTTTAGAAAAGCAATTTCATCCTGAGTCTTGCAAAACTCTCTTTTCATGTTCTGGTCTAACATGCATAACGTCTTCAACGTACGCCCTTAATGGTTCTGCAACGCTCCATGCTTGGGCTATGCACCCTCTAGGCCTGTGGGGTGGTTCACCGTCAAAGATTTCGTTTAAGTGTCCAAGTCCAACTTTCAAAACTTGCGTAGCAAACAGTGGCATGAGGAAATTCTTTAGTGCATACTCACGCCTGTATTCGGTGTATCCTTTGGCTTTAAGAAAGGCTTTTGTGAAGGGACCGAGGAGCCAGGGCCAAACTGTTCCATTGTGGTAAGCTCTGTCTCTACTGTTTCTGTCTCCAGCATAAAACCCAATGTACCTCTGATCATTTCTTGAAAGTGTTCTCAAACCGTAAGGTGTCAAAAGCTCTTTATGTACAACATCAACAAGTTTTTCGCTCTTTATAGTATCTAGCATTGTGAAATCTAAAGCAACCGATATAATCTGATTAGGTCTTAACGAATCATCCTTGCTATTTTCGCTTATAGCATCGAATAAGCAACTCTTTTCTGGATTCCAGAATTTCTCAACAAAACTTTTCTTTGCCTTTTCAGCCATCTGATCATATTTTCCTGCTTCATTTTTCTCTTTAAACTTTCTTGCTAAAAGTTCCATAATCTTTAAGGTGTTATACCATAACGCTTGGATCTCAACTGCCTTCCCAGCTCTCGGAGTTACTGGTTGACCATCTATCGCTATGTCCATCCACGTCAGCTGAGACCCATGATAGAGCAAGCCATCGCTGTCCACATGTATATTGAAGGCTGTTCCTCTCACATGATCCTTAATTATTGTTTTCAATGTTGCCCAAAGCCGTTCTTGAACACCCCTGAAATCGTCCGTGTACTTGAGATACTGCAGTACCGCATTTACATACCATAACGTTGCGTCAACAGCGTTGTAAGCTGGCCTTCCTGCTTGGTCTGGGAGAAAGTTGGGAATTAAACCTTGTTTGCAGTAGTTCTTAAATATTAGGAAAACTTTTCTTGCGTCTTCAAATCTTCCGGTTACAAGCATCAATCCGGGCAGAGAAATGAATGCATCTCTTCCCCAAATTCCGAACCAGTGGTAACCGGCAATCACAGATCTTTGCTCAGCATTCATCCCTCTAACTGTAAATATGTTCGTAGCTAAAATGATCCAGTTTAGCCAGTCGTTTGCTGGTATGTTCTCATGTTCTTTGTGAAAGTTCGTCAACAAATTTTCATGACGTTTTACTTCTCGTTCATATAGGGCTTCTGTGTCATACATTGTGGCTGGCATTTCAGCCAAGACTTTTTGCGTATACTCCTTGTTTCTATCTGCGACTGCGGTTATTGCGAATTTTCCATTTTCGTTTGCTTTTACGTTTATTTCAAAGTATCCATGTTGATAGCAGTCGTCTAAACAGCTTTCTCCACGCTTGGCTTCTTCACGGTAGTACATTTTCTCAATCCACTTCCCAGTTGCAAAATAACGTCCCCTCGTTGTCGTCATCATCAGTGTAGATCGAGGAAC
>JAUUWK010000035.1 GCA_030589055.1 Candidatus Bathyarchaeota archaeon
CTGTCTAGGATTTTTGCTTCTTCCAAGGCGATCCTTCCCAGACAGTATTCACGTCTCACGCCTGAAGCTTTGATCAGCCCCTTAGCTAGGTCTTTTTCATCTTCATTTTCAATTCTGTCTAACTCACCTCGAAGAGTTCTCCCAGCTTCACGGAAGACTTCAGCTGCTTTTTGGAAGGCTTGCATAGCTTTTTCGCTTTGTTCGGCCCGGCTTAGGTCTTCGCCGTGCTCTAGTTCGGCCCAAGCAAGATAGTTTGGAGCCAGATGTTTCCAGGACTTGGAAGACTTGTGTAAGGTGGCTGCCTTTTCGTAATGTTTTGTGGCTTGGCTATACTCCTGTCTTGCGTGATAATGTCTTGCTTTTTCTATTTCGCTCCATGCTTCCATGTACACTGCATAGTCTGTGTAGAAATCCTTGAGATGAGGTATCTTCTGTGCAGAAGCTCTGTATCTCTTAGAAGCAGATTCGAAGTTTTCTGCGGCTTCTAAGTATTCACCAAGTCTATCTTTGACCTTTGCAATTTCCCAATAGGTCTCTGCAAGTCTACTGGGCATGTCTGCTTTATCATAAGCCTCTACAGCTCCTTGGTAAACCTCAATCATCTCCTGCAAGTTTTTTGGTTCCCCTGTCAGTTGATGTAGCTGGCTTAAGATTGCCCCAAACCAATCATAATATCTTCCAAGAACAGCGAACAACTCTATCTGTGGGTAGTACTCTGTCCATTCTGTGCAGAATTTTACGCATCTTTCCATGTTCAGAACAGCTTTTTCTAGAAGCCGCCCTTTCTTATTATCATCGGTTTCGACCTTTGCCAATTCAGCCATTATCGAAGCTTGATAATTGTGGCCGACACCACGGTACCAGTACCAAAAGGGAAATGCCTTCTCAGTGATCTCGACGGTTTTTCTTGCATGCTTTAATGCCTCTTTAAGGAGGTTTTCTCTCTCACGAGTTTTCCTCTCTATGGAAGAAAGGAAATAGAGAGCTTTACTTAATGATTTGTTTCTAAACGCTATAGACTCTGGTTGCCCAGACTGGTTAGCGCTTTCCACTGCTTTTCGTCCGGCTTTTACGGCTCTCTCAAGCAAGACACGTTTTTCCTTACGGTTCGTTTCAACTTCACGAGCCATTAAGGCTAAGATTTCAATATATGACCAGTGGGTTTCGCCCACAAAAGCATAAGATGAGATTTTATCGAGGTGGAATGCGGCTTGATTAGCATACTCGAGGGCTTTTTTATACATTTCTCTCTTTTTGTCTGGATCCTCTTCCGTCCACGGCATCCAATAAGTGATGGAGGCCAGCCAACTAAATGCTTGTTGAATCAGCAGATTATCCTTCATCTTCAAGCCTTGTTGTAAGACTTTTTTAACTCTTTTAAGTGAAAGCTTCAGATCTCCCATTATCCAGAACAGGTTACGGACTGCCTCCAAGTTCGACATAGCAATGAGATACGCATCTCCTACCTCCTCTGAAAGCTCTAACGCCCTTTCGAAATATGTGAGGCTTTTCTCACCAAGCTTCTTCCTTTTCTCCAACTCCCCGTAATGAGCTGTCCAGTAATACAGAAGGCCTGTTAGGTAGTAGGCTCGGGTAAGTTCATAATCGTTCCCCAGTTCACGGAAATTGGCGATTGCCTTATCGCCATAGTTCAACCCTTCCGTTAAGATTTCTCTTCGATTCAGCCAATTCTGCTCAATCTCAAATCTATCAAGGAGACATCCCAAGAGCTCGTTGCATGCTTTTCCATGTCCAAACCAATCTTTAGCCTCCTCATAATCCGTGGTAACTTTCTTCCACAACTCAATACACCCATCAAGCAATGCTTTTTCTTCCACGCAGTTTGGAGCAATCCAATAATTCACCCGCATTGCTAAGGCTTTGCAGTGATTACCTCTAACCTGCTTCTCCCCTTTCTCATACTGCTCAGCCGCGTTCTTGTAGGCTTCAACAGCCAATTGCATGCGCCTTCTAAATTCTTCTCTTGTCTCAGCTTGAAACGCAACTCGATAAGAGCAGTAGCCAATCCTCTCTCCAATCTCACCAGCCTCCAAGAAATCTTTCTGCTTCAACATACTATCTAAAGCCTTCTCGTAAAATTCAACCGCTTCAAGCCAGTTATACTTCTTCTCTTTTTCCTTCGCTTGGCCAAGGATATGCTTTAGATGTTGCCTCTTAGACATAATTCCACAAGCCATTTAGAAGATGTATTGGGACTTTGAAAAAGCTTTTGCAGAGTTTATGAACCGGATTTCTTACTTACCATCTTTTGCTGTACAACACAGTTGTAGTAATCCGCATATTACTCCAGACGAGATTTCTGATTGTATCGACGGTTCGTAACATGTGTCTCCACTTAATATGGAAAAAAGGGGGTTTATGGGAGATATCTCCACATGTATGGGGTTCAAATCCCACCCGGGCGCTATTATGGATTCCATGCTGCGTATGTTGTAGCTTATTAAGTTTGAATACTAACACGTACTCAAAGTAGACAATGACCAACCGATTCGGTAGAAAAGCATGTCAGTAAAAGAAAAGGAAATGGCTGAGCTTCTAGCAAAAACTCATCGCAAAGCGCGCGCGCTACTTCGGGAGATAACCCGAAAAAAATTCGGAAACAGATATCCATAGCTTCCTCTCATGAAAATGAACACAGAAAAAAAGGAGGAGGTTAGAGGTTGACTTGTATCAGCTTTCTTGCACGGGCGCATCCCATCCAGCAAGATCCCTGTTGGAGTGATCAGCCCGTTCCAGATAAGATTATGTCGAAGCTGAAAGAGCTGATACCTGTAATGTCTTCCGAAACAGAAAGCGTAATCACAAACCCTGTAACATCGTCCGGATCGATTTGTTGTCCTTCGCGGTTCCATGTCAAGGCCATGTAGTCTATAGCGTTCGTGGGGCTCCAGTTTTCCGATGTCATATTCAGAGTTAGAGCTGAGTTTCCTTCATTTTTCAAGTATAAAGTGAAATTCTTTGAGGATCCGGGTTCCAACTGGCCGAAATCTAGTGAGGATGTTGCATTTGTACATGGTAGATCCCAATAAACCCCAAGTCCTACGCCTTTGATGGAACCTGTACCGGGAACAGTCTTTTGAGTTGTTAGCAGAGCGATGGCGGTACTGCCTAAAAGAACAGAGGCAACGACCAAGACTAAGATCACTGAAGCTTGAGACTTGCGCATATCATCCCTCCATATTATATATTAATATTCACGATATAGGTTCTCTTGTCACCTAATAAGTATTGTCGTATATTTGTTGGGCACAGATACAGTTAGTGGCAGACCTGTGGATCGCTGGGAGGCTGACATTCGTCCATGTCTCTTCATTCAGAAGTGCCTTTTCTTGCGCTTACGCCCAACTGTTTTATTCAAATCCCTAACATAAAAAGTAGGAAGCTATAGTTTGCGCGACATCTCCACTTTGGGGAGAGTTCAAATCCTTCTTATCCCTTTCTTTTTCTGCGTTTTTGCAGGCGGATGATTCCAATCAAGAAGTTGATGCTTGGCACATTTTGTCTATACCGTTTGTAGTGATCGCCGAACTTCTCGATAAGCCCTTTCTCTTCCTCTGGCAAAACGTATACGAAAAACCATACCAGCAACGGAAGCCCAAGTCCGAGGGTTAACCAATGTTGCGAGATAAGAACGGAACCAACGACTAACAACAGACTGCCTAGATACTCCGGATGGCGTACAACTGCGTAAACTCCACGGTCAACGAGTGTGGTAGTTAATAAAAGGCTTTCGCCTTCTGCAGCGCTCCCCTTCTTTTTTAGCTTAAACAGACCCAAAACAAAGAAGATAAGACCTGCTAACCCGACCACCCATCCAACCCAGAGGAGAATTTCCATCCCCACATAGTTCAGATAGAAATGGTTATAACAAAAAATCACTAGGCCCAGCAGAATCTGAACTCGCAAAAGTAGCCGACACCCCCTAAAAAAGAGCGATGGCTCCCATTGTCTCGTAATCACTTCTTCCCTCTCAGAAAATGACCACTATCAATCTATTAAATGAAAGGATGACTGCAACATCTTCTTAGAAAAATGGGGTTTTGCGGGAGACCTCACCACGTATAGTGGGGTTCAAATCCCCGCGACCCCACGAGTAACGTGTGACCATACCTACGTGTCATTGTGCGCGCATTAGTTTGTGGGAACCCAATATATTCAACATTACGATTGCCACAATCCATACTAAGATTACATAAACTAGTCGTGCTATGGGGAGAGCACCAATTTGTAGCTGCTGAGGAAAGAGGGCAAGCGAAAAGTTTGTGAAAGTGTGAAAAATGATCATAATTAGGAGACTCCCCTTTGTGTTGTTATAGACCCACGTAAACAGGATGCTCGTTGCAATTATAGCCATGAAGAAAAAGACCAGCTCAATCATGCCGTATTTTTGAAGATTCTGGAATTGGCTTGTCCCGGACACAAGATAGGACGGCAAATGCCATCCGCCCCAGATGATTCCGAGAATTAGGCTTGAAAAGAGTGCATTCCACCTAGCCTGAAGGCGATCTAACGCGTAGCCTCGCCACCCAAATTCTTCTGCCATGGGGGCGCTCAATAACGAAACCAAGAAAACCAAAGGAATGAACAATGGCTGAAAAAATAAAGAGGTCTCAGGCATACTTCCACCAAAGGGAATTGTTAGAATTAGAGCGAGGCCACTGATCGCAGGCCACAAAAAGATCGTAGGCAAATACCATATCTTTTTTTCAATTAGAGCCCTGCGACCAAATGCCCTACTAATCAGCTGTTTTACCCCCCTTTTTCCTGCATATGCAAACGTTAGAAGAAATGCGACAATTGTCGGACTATAAGTCGCCACATAGGCAATAAGTATTGTAGGCGATTCAGGAAACGGAGGCAGCAAGTTCACTCTTGAAGCAGCCGAGGCTAATAGAAAAACAGCCCAAGTAAATGCAAAAGTAAGCATGAAGAAAAGCCAAACCGAGCCTCTTTTCTGCGTCGTGAAACGTACCACCTTTGCAATGACATACTCAGTTTTCAGTTTATAACAATTCTTTATGGAATTGCTACGTCACTAAGCGGACAGACATAATATGGCCGGCCATTATACTTGGCCCGAGACATATTTCAGAAGAAAAAATGGGGGATTTTGCGGGAGACATCTCCACTCTCGGTGGAAACTGCAATTTTCACTCGATTTTCACCGTTTTGGTTAAGTCTTTTCGAGTTTATTTACGTTTAGCGCGCACGGTTCCGATATACCTTTTTTATTCTAGTTTCTTAAGAGATAGGAGAAGTCAGGGGTTGGCGTATTCTCGCTTTCTTCTCTCTTTTGGCATCGTGACGTAGGCCACTAGTGCGATTATCATTGCTACAGAAGCTGCTAACAAGTTAGAACCTCCCTCCCTTTTTTGGGGAGTGGGCAAATCCATGAATTGCTAAAGATTAAAATGTTTAATTTTGGATTCTGATTCTGTCTTCATAATGCTTTTGTTGCATGCCTTTCTGATTGTATTGGGTTTAAGACATGGCTTTGAAGAATATGTCAGGAAATTCTTGGCTTGGACAAGTTGTCCTTGTTGCTTGGCTTGTTTCGTCGGTCAGCACGCGCGCTCCTTCGTGCAAGAAGACGTTCGGCAAACCCATGGTCATGCTTGACTTCAGCACCGGCAAGGCGAAACTAGTAAGCACATGCCCATACTGCAACAAGGTCTTAGGTGACACAAACCGAAGTGAAGATGAGAAGGAACTTGAAACGAGGGTCTTAAGCCCAGAGCAAAAAACAGACGCGAAACAGCAACGACGGCAATGGGGTGAACAACATTAAACAACAAAAACGGAGAAAGCGAACGTTGAAAACAGACATATTCATCGCGCGAGCAGAATGCAAGTGGTATACCGGGGAAAAAACGTTACCCCACAATATAGGTCAAATACCAAAGACACGAGTGAAGAAAATCCTGAAATCCGAAAGCGAAAATCCAGCATTAAACAGAAAGTTTATGAAGAATATTCACAAGGTCACGATAGAGCCCCACGAAGCACAGCTAGATAAAGATAAGATAACAGCGGGAACAACCCCTGACGGTGACACACACCAAGTCTTCGAAGGAGAACTCTTCCTCGTCATAAGAGTTCCATCTTCTCTGAAAATGAACCCAGAAGAATTGCTAGAAAATGTGAATCTCCTACTGAGCGCCAACAGCGAATACAGTTCGACAAAGCTGGAAGCAATCAAATATCTTGGAACCAACGCCGATTGATCGTCCACAGAGCATGTGATGCTCTCTTCCAGTTACAAGTTCAACAGTGACATCTTGAGACATGGATTGCGACATTTCGATCTCGGTTAATCTTTTCTCTACTAGATACTTGCAGGCTGTCGCGCGCTACTTGCGTTTTCTAGAATACTTGGACCCTCATAGGGACATGTTCTTCTCTTTAGCTTACGAGATCGGTTGCCTGTGAATTTTCTATTTCGCAGTGTTATCTGCGAATTATAAGCCACACACCTTATTCTTTCTTTGAGAACGTTTAGAAGAAGCTTCGGAATTGATTGCCAAGCTAGTTACTTCATTGGATTTCGAGTAGTCAAGAGAAAGGTTGCTGCACTTGAAGAGAAAGAAGCATGAAATTTACGATAGTTTCAATATTGCTTTCACGGTATCTTTATCAACTGGCTCTATCTTGAAATCTTTCTTAGTGCACAAACGAATCATCTTAAGGTTCCTCGATAAGACATCACCACTGATTATCTCCAGTCCCATATCCTTGCTAATCTCGATGATGTAATCAACCAGCTTCGATCCAAGCCCAAGCCCCTGCCATTGGTCTCCTACAACAACAGCGAACTCTCCTCGTTTTCGACCAGGCTCCAAGATAAGTCTTGAAGCACCAATAATCCTCTTCTTGTCTTCTTTCTCCTCTGCGATTATGGCGATTTCTCGATCATAGTCTATGTTGCAGTATCTAGTCAAAGTTTCATGAGACATATCCTTAATCACTTGAAAGAACCGAAAGCGCATCGTCTGCTCCGAAAAGGATTGAAATAATTCAAAGAGAAGGGTTTCATCTTCAGGTTTTATGGGACGGAGAGCAACAGATATTCCGTTCTTCAACTTCCACCGAGTAACATATTTCGTGGGATAGGGAGCAACCACCAGATATTTATGATGCTGCTTTTTTTGCAGTTTTCTCTTGGTCTCTAATGAAATACGAGCGTCCACAGCTACAGCATCACTTTCGCTGACTATGATAGGATTTATGTCTATTTCTTTTATTTCGGGAAAATCTATTACAAGTTGCGAAAACCTTACCAAGATCTCTTCAAGATTAGCGTTAACAGAACAACCACTTGACCTCAAAAACTTGTAAACAGCAGCTTGCTCCATAAGTCGCCTAGCAAGCACCTGATTTAACGGTGGAAACCCTACGCTTACGTCATCTAATAACTCGACAGCAGTCCCTCCCATACCAAACGCAATGACTGAACCAAAGTGAGGGTCTTTCTTAGAGCCAACAAAGATTTCGCACATTTTCTTCTGGATCATAGGCTGAACAGCAACCCCCTGAATTTTTGCTCTAGGCTTGTATTTTCTAACTCTTTCAACCAACTCCTTAAAGGATGCTTGCACGTGTTCAGGTGACCACACATTCAAAACGATTCCTTCGACTTTAGATTTGTGAGTTATCTGTGGCGAAAGTATCTTCAGAACGACAGGGTATCCCAATTCAGAGGCTGCGGCTGATGCTTCTTTAGGGGTTTTGGCGACTAGGGTTTTTATTGTCGGAATCTTGTACGATTCTAGAAGACTCAGGGACTCAGGCAGACTTAGGACTCTCCGTCCTTCCTCAGCTGCTTTTCTTAAGACTTCTTTGAGAAATGTGGGGACGGAGAATTCTACGGAGAGCTCTTCGGGAGTCTCGTACAGGAGCTCCAAATTTCTGGTGTAACTATACATATACATGAAAGTGGAAACAGCTTGCTCCGGTGTCGTGAATGCTAGAATACCATTTTTCCTCAGTATTCTTCTAGCCTTCCAGCAGTTGTCCTCACCCATCAAAGATGTGAGAATGGGTTTTGTGGTCTTTCCTGAAAGTTCTACAATCATTCTCGCTGTTTCAACTGGGCCTGCTGCTCCTTGAGGCGTGTATATTATCAAGAATCCATCGCTGTTGGGGTCCTTGAAGCAGATTTCCGTAACCTTCTGGAATCTATCTAAAGTTGCTTCCTCTAAGATGTCGATGGGATTTAAGATGCTGCAGTAAGAAGGCAAAATGCTCTTTAATGCTTGAATCGTTTTGCTGCTTAAGTGCGAAAGCTTTCCACCCTTGGCAATAAGGAAGTCAGTAGCCATAATTCCAGGTCCGCCAGCGTTGGTGATTATGGTGAGGTTTGGACTTTTAGGGTTAGGTTGCATCGCTAAAGCTTCTGCACAGTTAAAAAGATCATCTATTGCTTCAACACGAACGACTCCAGCGCGTCTAAAAGCAGCGTCGTAAACAGCGTCCTCTCCGCACAGGGCACCAGTATGACACAATGCTGCCTCTGCACTTTCACGAAATCGTCCCGCCTTCACCACTACTATGGGTTTAGCTCTGGCAAATCCTCTTGCTGCACTCATGAATTTCCGTGCGTTTTTTATGGATTCCATGTAAAGCACAATGCTTGTTGTTTGAGCGTCAGTTCCGAAGTAGTCTATCAAATCTCCGAAATCGACATCGAGCATCGAACCGACAGAAACCACAGCGCTAAATCCTACGTGAGCTTCCGAAGCCCAATCCAACACTGAAGCGCATAACGCTGCACTTTGTGAAATGAAAGCTATCTTTCCAGGCTGTGCGGTTTTGTTCACAAAGGTGGCATTCAGTTTGATTCGTGGCCGCATGACTCCAATGCTGGAGGGTCCAATAATGCGCATGTTGAAGCGATTCTTGCATTTAAGAATCCTTTTTTCAAGAGTCTTTCCTTCTTCTCCGGCCTCTTTGAAACCTGCTGAGACAATAATTATTCCTGAAACTCCAGTTGTTCCGCACTCTTCGACAATCTGTGGAACGGTATGGGCCGGGGTTGCTATTATGGCGAGCTCTACTTGCCAAGGGATTTTCTTAATATTCGGATAGGCGGTTATGCCTTGCACCATGGGTTGGAAAGGGTTTACGGGATAAACTACCCCCTTGTATCCTACTCCAATCAGGTTTCGAAGCAGTTTAGCGCCTACGGAGTTCTCTCTGTCACTTGCTCCGATGACGGCTATTCTGCGGGGATTGAAGATTTTGTCAAGGTTCTCAGTACCCACTCTTCAAAAGGCCTCCCCTTTTTCTGCAGAGTCTATTTTTCTCAGGTTTGATATATACATATTATAGAGTAAATGCTTTTTAACGTTCCTAAGATGGACTTCATGCGATTTTTGTGCATCAAAAAGATTTGTCTATAAACCTACAAACAAAGAACCTGCAAGGTCCTGATTGTACAATGTTTATCTTTTTCATGGGTGGAATCTCCTTATTGTTCGTGGAAATGGTATGGCGTCAATTATGTTTTCGAGATCAAGCATCCAAGTAAGAAGCCTTTCCAAACCTAACCCAAACCCTACATGAGGAACAGTGCCATAACGCCTTAAATCAACATACCATTCATAATCATTTTCTTTCAGACCAAGCTCCCTAAGTCTCTTAAGCAGCTCT
>JAUUWK010000058.1 GCA_030589055.1 Candidatus Bathyarchaeota archaeon
GGAAAGCTTACGGAAAGAAGAGACTACGCGTGGAAAAGACTGAATGAAATGAAAGGGATAAGTTGTGCAAAACCAGAAGCAGCGTTCTATGTTTTCCCCAAAATCCATGAAGTGGGATCAAAATGGAAGACAGACCGCGAATTCGTGTTGGAGCTTTTGAAAGAAACAGGTGTGCTTTTCGTTCATGGATCGGGTTTTGATCCAGTCTACGGGTCAGGACATTTCAGAGGTGTCTTCCTTCCACCACTTGAGATTCTAGAGCACGCTCTTAACGAGGTTGAGCGTTTCATGGACAAGAATAGATGAGAAGGTTCACAAAGTAATTTCTACAAACAGACTACCGAGTCTATCACTTACAGCCTTTATTTGATTACTTGCCCTAGCCTTTTGATGCCTTCCTCTATTTCATCCATCGCCGGGTAGCTAAAGTTCAGCCTCATCGTGTTTGTTCCGTTTCCATTCACGAAGAATGACTGGCATGGAACGTAGGCAACCTATATTTTTTGATGCAGTCTTGGATGAGCTCTTTAGTGTTAATCCTTTGAGGAAGCCAAACGAATATGAACAGACCACCTATGGGCTTTATCCACTTGCATCCCTCTGGGAAGTAGGTCTCCAGAGCCTCCAGCATCTTGTCTCTTTTCGTCTTGTAGAGTGCGCAAATCTTTGTAAGATTCACTTGGATAACCTTTCTTTTCAGCGCTACATAAGCGATGTACTGTAGAAGCGGTGAAGGGCACAGGTCCATGCCCTGTTCGCGCGCGCTTCGCCTTACTAGTAAATGGATGTCCCTTCCTTTGGATCTCGGACGATTTTTTCAAATTCTTGCATTAAAAGCCTTGTTATTGATCCAGGCTTACCGTCACCTATCATTCGTTTATTAACTTCTACTATTGGAATTATTTCTGCTGCTGTGCCAGTAAAGAAGGCTTCTTCCGCTGTGAACAAATCTGTTGGTGTAATTGTGCTTTCAATGGCTTTGTATCCAAGTTTTTCAGCTATTTTCATAACGATATCTCTTGTTATTCCAACCAAAGCACCGGTTGACGTTGGCGGAGTCAAGATTTTTCCGTTTTGTACAATGAAAAGGTTTTCAGCAACCCCCTCACTTATGTGGCCGTTCTTGTCTAAGCATATGGCTTCGTCAAAACCTGCTATGTTTGCTTCGATCTTTCCTAATATACTGTTTAGATAATTCAGAGATTTAACTTCGTGGGACGTTGCATCCACTGGGTCTCTCTTTACCCAGACAATCATGGCTCTAATTCCCTTTTCTTTCGGTTCGCCTGAGTGCAGTTTTATAACGTCAGTTATGATTATCACCGTTGGCTTTGGGCATTTTCTCGGGTCAAGTCCTAAATCGCCAACACCCCTAGTAACGACGAGGCGTATGTATGCATCTCGCAAATTGTTTTTCCGCAAAGTTGCCAAAACAGCATTTATCATCTCTTCTTTTGTCAATGGAATGTTAAGCATGATTACACGTGCTGAACGGTACAGCCTATCTATGTGTTCTTTAAGTTTGAAGACTATGCTGTTATAGGCGCGGATTCCTTCAAAGACACCGTCGCCATATAAAAGTCCATGATCATAAACTGAAACTTTTGCTTGTGATTTTGGATAGTATTCCCCATCTATGTAGATGAGTAAATCTTTTTCCAATGTTTAACCCTCCAAACTGGAGAAATTAGCCTATTAAACTACGGTTTGATATACTTTTTGCAGAAAGCTTGCTGCTTTTACCATTGTTAGCCGTAAAATTGCGGTCTCCTTGAGAGATGCTTTGGAAGGGGAAGTGGCTTGAGGGGTTTGCCTTTCACTATTTCTTCAATTTCGCTTATAAGTTCTTGAAGTTTCATTTTGCGTATTTTTCCAGTTTTTCTGTCTCTCACCGGAAGTGCATCTGATTCTATCTCTTTTTGTCCTACCACGATTATGTATGGAACCCATTCCATCTCCGCTTCTCTAACCCTCTTCCGCAGAGTCAACGTTCGATCGTCAATGTCCACGCGTAAGTGTTGTGTCTCTAAAGCGTCCGCCAGTTTTTCAGCATGCTCAAGGTGTTTGTCTGACATGGGGATTATACGTACTTGTGTTGGTGAAAGCCATAGGGGAAGCATTGGTGGTTTGCCGTTTTTTTGTTCCTTGTATGCCTTCTCTAACAGTGCGTAGACGCATCTTTCGATTGCTCCACTTGGGGAACAGTGCATAATCAGCGGGTGCTGTTTCTCGCCCTTCTCGTCAACATAGACGATGTCGTATCTTTTTGCGTTTTCAACGTCGATCTGGTCTGTAGAGAGGGCTGCTGCCTTGTCTTGATTGTCTACGAAATTAAAATCCCATTTCAGTATGAAATAGAAAAAGCGTTTCTTCCATATTTCAACTAGGACTGATCTGCCGAAGATTTTGGCTAAAGATGTGATGAACCGCTTGTTTTCTCTGTAAAAGTCTTTTGTGAAGCGTATTGCTGCTTCATAGTCGTCTTTGGATAAGCCTATTTCCTCTAGGATCTGCATGCACAATTTGAATCTTACTATGAACTCTTTTTTGGCTTGTTCGAGGTCTGTGCAGAAAGCGTGACAGTCTGGCATTGTGAAGGCTCGCAGTCGTCTTAATCCGACAACTTCGCCTCTTTGTTCTCGTCTGAAGCTGTAGCGGGCTAATTCGTAAACTTTCAATGGCATTTGCTTGTAAGAGAACTGGGCGTCATGAACCAACAAAAATTGTCCGAAGCACGCTGCAAACCGTAGAAATAGTTCTTTGTTCTCTGATTTCAGTATGTATTGCCTTGCTGGAAAACGGTTTAGGTAATCTGCGAGGCTTGGATGCCCAAAATCATACATGATTGGAGTTTCAACTTCCATTGCTCCATACTCTATCACTTTATTCGTGACTAACTGTTCGATTAGGGACTTGATTAATCGGCCCTTTGGATACCAACGGATGTTTCCAGGGTCGCTTCCAGGCTCGTAATCAGCTATCTCCAGTCTTTTCATTAATGTAACATGTGGAGGCATCTGCTCGCTTGCTCTGACTTTTGAGATCTCATATCTAGCAAATTTCTCTAGGTTTTCACGTCCCTTGAAATCAAACTTTTCAACTGGCAGTATTTCTCCGTCTAGCTGGAGGATGCGCCAGAGGGACTTCATTTTTTCTTCAGCCTTCACTGCTTCCGAAACCTTCTCTTCTTTCTTCACTTCAGCTTCAGCCGGCAATATCACGCGCAACTGTTCTGCAAGAGGATGCCCCTTTATAGCAATCGTGAACTGCTTGTTCCAACCGAAGGGTGCACGATATGTTTCTAGGCCTATCTCTTTCGCACGGGCTTCCATGGCTTTAATTACTTTCAGTGCGTCTGCGGGCTTCGTTAAGTTGCTGCTCAGATGTGCATATGGATAGATTAGAATTCGGTTCACCTTCAGTTTTTCCAGGAAGGCTTGAACTTCGTCTATGGCCTTTTTGGCTACTGCTTCGTTGTCGCCCTCTTCAACTGCTGTGAATAAAACAACGATTTCTTCTAGTCGCCTTTCTTGTTTTTCAGCTTCTTCAGCCACAGCTATTTCTTTCTGAATAGGCTTGTAATTGATGAAGTTTGAGTGTAACTGTAATATTCGCATAAAGCTACCTCGCTCTTCAGCCTTTATACTCCTTTATATCGCCACTGTTCAACCTTTTTCTCCTTTTTAGTCTTCTTTTTATATTCTTTGTAATGTTCTTTACATAAATAAGCCCGTCTTTCGCCGCTGCCAATTTTGAGGCCAGCTGACCTCACTTTTTCTGCTGAAATCGAGCGGGTAGCATCTTTACCGCAACCGGAAACACTGCATTTAACGCCTTTAGATATACGCCCCATTTTAAACGCCTCTTCAACATTTTAACGCAATACAATAGGCGTCATTGCTTAATTTCTTTTTGACTCCGCGCGTGTTCGATGTTGGACTACTGCTGGCTACTGCCCGCGCAAGTTCTCAAGTACTCGTTTGGCAAGTCTTAAATGCTGTAACTGAGATGTTTTTAATAACACTCATTAGGAGGATGAAGAAAGGTGCCTTATGTTAAGTTGAAAGATGGTAATAAACTGTGGTACGAGGAAAAGGGAAGAGGGATGCCGATTGTGTTTCTCCACGGATGGATGGGATCTTCATTTTGCTATTCTAATCAAATTGATTATTTCTCCAAGGCCTATCGAGTTTTTGTGTTTGAACATAAAGGTCATGGAAAAAGTGATAGACCCGAAGATGCATCATACACGCTGCCTGAATTTGCCGAAGAACTGAACCAAGCCCTTGATAAACTAATTGGAGACGAAAACTTCGTATTGATAGGTCACAGCATGGGCGGTATGATTTCACTAGTTTATGCAACCACTTCAGATTTCAAGAAGAGATTGAAAGGACTGATACTAATGAGCACTACGCCCAAATTTGAAAATCCAGGCGTACAAGAATATATAAATCTAATAAAAAAAGGTGAAATGAGTTTAGAACCAAATCCTGAAGACGCGAACAACATACTGGTGCCGCTTTGTTTTAATCAAAAATATATCCAAACACATGAGGAAACAATCAAGAAATTCGTTGAAGAAAAGCTGAAAAATTCGGAGTACGTTGCTTTTAAAACCCTGATCGCCTTCGTTGATCATTATAATGTAGAAGATAAGTTGGCGGAAATAGAGGTTCCGACACTAATTCTGGCAGGGGATGAGGACATAATGGTATCCCCAGAAAACTCCAGGTCAATGCATAGAAAAATCAAGAATTCTGAACTCAAAATATTCTCTCCGAAAATCGGACATTATATCCAATTTGAAGCCCTAGAAGAATGCAATAAAGCGGTAGAAAACTTTCTGAAAAAACTTCAATGAACAATCCTTCTTCTGTTATTTCTGGTTGCGCGCGCCGTCTCCGGTAGGTTTATAGAACGAAGCATTGGGAAAATAGGCATTGATTGTCCTTGTGTAGACATATTTTATGAATACTGCTACATCAGGGGATTCTGTGTCTTTACAGAAGGGCGTAAACCCTCGTATATCGAGTACAACCGCTACGATATGTTCTGTGGTTCCTGCTGCGTTATCTAACAACTTCCTGAATATGCGATGCATGCTACATCTTGAAGCTCTTTGGGATGTTGCTGAGTTATTAAACTAACGCGCTTTGATTTCTTTCTAGTGGAGGAGCGATTGGGTGAATGGCAAAAGGCTTTGCTCGCATCGGTGGGAGTTTGGCGGAAAGCCAAACGATGTCAGTTAAAATCATATACCCTATTCCTTAGAGACGGTGGGGGAGCGACTGCATGGAGCGTTGGGGGAGTCGGGAGCGATGTTACTCCCCCAGAGGATTTAGGTTCTCCGGCGAAAGCGTGGGAGCGCTGCGCTGTATTATACTGACGAGATTAGGTATAATAGTAATTAAAACAAACAGAGTTTTTCAAGATGTTTTCAGGAACATTAAAATAAGGTTGAATCGGCATTTTCACGGGGGTTTAGAGCGCGCGCCTCATCATGCCTCTTCTTAACCTCTCACCTTTCAATGTAGATTTTGTGAAAACTTTTATCAAAAGAGTGCGTATACAAAAGAACTCCTAGCTCAAAGAGGTAGCTCAAGTTGGGACACTAAATGAGAATTGCCATAATAGGCTCTGGAATGGCAGGTGTATCATGTGCCAGAGCATTACATAGTTTTGGTCATGAAGTTGAGATTTTTGAGATGATGTCTAAAGATAGCCCTACTAGACCAAGACAGATGGAAGGTAGTGCTCATTTTCTGGATAATGTCCCCAAGCTGTACCCTGATCAGAATTTGAAGACCCTCGAGATACGTTCTCCAAGTCACACAATATTGCTTAAGGGCAACATAGGCTTTTTCTATGAAGTTGGTGGAGAAACAGGTATTGAAGCCAGAGAAAGAAGACTCATTGAAGAGTCCATCTCTATTAATTATTCTAGGAGGGTGGAAAAGAAAGAGCAATTAGAAGGCCAATTTGATATAGTTGTTGCTGCTGATGGTTACAGCTCAAGAATTGCATTGGAAGCAGGTCTTAGGTCAAAAACGCCTACACAAGTTGGAATAGGGGTGGGCTTCACAGTTGAAGGTGACTTCAATCCTGAATGGACGACAATCTGGCTTAACAATCAACTTTCATTACATGGTTATGCCTACATTATACCTTTCTCAACAACTGAGGCTTCTTTGGTTTCATTTTCAATTGGCAAGAATGTTCCTGTCAAAACCTACCGTAAGAGTCTGAGACAACTTGCTGTGTCAAGAGGTTGGAAGATTCTTGATGAATGGGTAGACTTTGAGAGCTGGTATGATTTCTCTTCTTATCAGAAAGATAACTTGTTTGTTGTTGGAAATGCTGGTTCATTTACAGACCCTGCTTTGGGGTTTGGGTTGAAATGGGGGGTAAAATCTGCAAAGTTATGTGCTGAAGCAATCCACAAGAATCTTGATTATAATTTGCTTCTTGAAGATGAACTTCTACCGGAGTTCGGCTCTTGTCAAGTGCTAAGGAAATTCTTTGAAAGTGCTAGTGATCAAGATTATGATAGATTTGTAGGAAGCTTCAGGAATCCTCTTGTCAGAAACTTGGTTCAGTCTGGAAGACCTATCCTTCAAAAACTAGCGCTCACGCTCCTACTGCGTAGAGTCACTCAACTGTCCAAAAGGACGCTACTTAGGTGACTGCGACTTAGACTAGCGAGCGCTCATCCGACTTGTGGCTAGATCCGTCTTCGCTTAATTTCTTGTGTATAAAGCACATGTGCCCTTCGATAGATCTCTGATTTGTCGCCGAAAAATGTTGGACCAGCAGCCTCAACGACAA
>JAUUWK010000012.1 GCA_030589055.1 Candidatus Bathyarchaeota archaeon
GCTTTTGCATGCCATCTGTTGGATACATTGACGGAAACATTGAGCTTTACAGGTTTTGCAGACGTCTTTGCCGTTTTGTTGTCGCGTTGACACAAAACCGCGGAGAGCACTGGCCCCTAGTGTTTATTGGGAAGTAAGCAATGAAAAATCAAGTTGTTTTCTCTGGTGTTTCAGTTCCGCAAAATCCTTTGTGCGCGTGTTTTCAGTAACATCTAAGAAATACACCTGTTTCCCTTAACAAAAAACCTTAATTTCCGCGGCAAATCAATCTTGACGCCAATTCTATGGGAAAAACAGACCTCAAAACTTTCCTTTTCTCCCTCAAGAATCACCAACTGACTAGCTTTCTGTGTAACGTCAATTCCATTCAACTCCTTCGTTATGGCTAATGCTTTCGTCAACTTTCCCGGACCATTAGTCAAATCGCGTAATTTCTTTGGATTCCTGTTCTTCTGCATAGTTTTTATGCCTTTTCTTGGTTCTATTGCTCTTATCAAAACGGCTCCAACATCACCTTTCAGGTGAGCAACTGTGTTCAGAAGCCAGTTCCCATGAACCATATAAATGAAGGTTTTTCCAGCACCCATGAACATCAACTCGTTAAACCTTTTCCTACCCCTATACGCCCTAGAAGCCGGATCATGTCTCCCATAATAAGCCTCAGTCTCCACAATTATTCCAGACAAAACTTCAGCATCCAGTTTTCTCACCAAGACTTTCCCAAGTAAACCTGTGGCAACTAGCGCTGGGTCTCTTTCGTAAAAGTCATGTGAAAGCATTTTCACTTCTTTCATACTCTCCTATCTACTGAATTACATAAATAATAAGCTAAAAGCTTTGAATGCAGTTTGCGGATTGAGACTTTAAGTCTTTGAGGAGCATAAGAAATAATGTGGCGAGGTCTCCCAATTTGATTGAATCCTACAAGTTTGGTGCCATAGTAATTAACGGTAAAAAATACACAAGTGACATCATAGTCTTCCCCGAACACGTTATTAGCGCGCGCGCGCGCTTTCCGCTAATCTTTTTACTTTCTTTACAGCTTCGAGGGCAACTTCAACCATCTCCTCATCCGGTTTTCTTGTTGTTAAATACTGAAGCCCCAAGCCTGGTGCTACCAAGATCTGCATGATCTTTGATTTTTTGTACTTATCGCTGAGCTTCAAAATCTCGTAGGAGAGGGTGCCAATCACAGGAATGAGAAGAATCCTATAGGCTATCTTCATGAAGAACCCTAAATCTGGCATGATTGAGAATAACAGAATACTGATTAAGGCAATGATGAGGATGAAAGACGTTCCGCATCTTGGATGAAATCGAGAAAAACCTTTAGCATTCGAAACACTCAGCTCAACTCCAGCCTCATAGGCATTTATAGCCGTGTGTTCTGCGCCGTGGTATTGAAATATTCTTGTGAATTCTCCAATCAATGATACGGATGTTAGGTACAACAGCAAAATCGCAAGCCGGATTACACCTTCTACAACATAAAAAACCATTCCGCTGATATTCAGAAAGTTCGTTAAGATAAACGGTAAGATACTGAACAAGAATATTGCCAGGGCTAGAGCCACAGCAAAGGTTAGCACCATCTCTTTTGTGTTGAGTTTTTCCTCTTCTTCCAGATTCGCATTTGCAGAAAACTGTAGAACCTTAACACCTAGATATAGCGTTTCAAACAGTGCTATAATGCCTCTCAGAAACGGCAGTCTCAGGACTTTGTGCCTCTCAGATATCGATTTTATTTCCTCTACTTTCGTCAATATCTCGTCATCAGGCTGCCTAACACAAATTACCACGTGCCTTTTGGAGCGAATCATCACGCCTTCTATTACTGCTTGTCCGCCAAACGCCAGCGAAGACTGTCCCTCTCCTTTAGCAACCAATTTCATATTTTCGATAGGGAATGCCAATCTTATATCCTTTTACTGTTTTCAATTATTCATGACACGTGTATTGAGAATATAACACTGGAAAAGAGTGTGCAGGAGATGTCTCCACGGCGCTCATGTTCGAATGAACCTTATCCTAGGATAGAAACACTCCAGGTTACTATATAATGACTAATCACATCCAGCATCAGCGTAATTTTTTTTTGAAGTCGCTTTCCGTTCTACGCAAGCAGATACGCGACGATTTTCAAAAAGCTTAATTTATCTTGCTGGTCATTTTTTAATTGTGGTTGGCATGGTGGATGTAGTTTTTAGTGAGTGGGTGCCAGCAGGTTTCTTCGTGAAAGCCTTGATGGGATTTGTTTCTACGGTAATTTTATGCGTGTTGTCGATAACGGTCATAACTGGAGTAGCTTTTCAGAATCCTTTTTGGATTGTTGTCTCAGGATCGGCTATAATATTTTTGCTGCTGTTATTTTGGAATTATCGGGGAATAAGAATAAGGTTGAACAAAAAAGAGCTATTGATTAACTATGGCGTTTTCAATCGCAAGTCAATTCCTTTAGCAGATATAGTGTCGTGTGAAACCGTCAACACCTCTTTTCGGAGATATGGAGGTGTTGGAGTGAGATTTGGAACTGACGGCTCATGGGCCTACACAACATCCTTTGGAAATGCAGTTAAAGTCACACAGAAAAAGGAAAGACCATTCGTCTTCTCCTCCAGCAACCCCCAAAAAATCTGCGATATCATCAATCAAATGAAAGATCAATGAACTTAGAAGGTTGCGAGCCAAAAAAATGGATTACGCGGGAGATATCTCCACTATGATCAGGTTGATTCCAATCTGCTGTGTTTCTGCTCGATCTGTTCGGTAGCGCATGTTAATTTAATAGGTCATTGTTATCACAAAACCAGTTAAAAAATTCCGATGTTAACGACTTTTGAATGCCAAAAGGGGACTTGCCGGAACTCTTCATCTCGCATGCAAGTGCTTGGCAATTAGGAACAAAATCTTAAGTGAATTAAACGTTTATGATTCGAGTAGTAGGTGATTCATCAAAAATGTGTGCTCAATTGTTAAGAGAAGTCGAAGAGGAAGTTACAGATCTTCTAAGCGGTTTAATCCGAATAAACACAACCAACCCGCCTGGAAACGAAGCAAAAGCAGCAGAATATTTGGCTGAAAACCTAGAGAAAGAAGACTTCACTTGTGAACTTTTCGAGTCTGCACCGGGAAGGGGCAGCGTAATCACGCGCATAAAAGGAACTGGTGAAAGACCTAGTTTGCTCTTGCTTTCTCATTTAGACGTGGTTGCCGCAAACCCGAAAGAGTGGAGTGTAGACCCCTTCGAAGGCGCAGTGAAAGACGGTTTCGTTTGGGGACGTGGAGCAATAGACATGAAATCAATGACAGCAATGGAAGTAATGGTTATGAAACTCCTGAAAAGAAACAACGTGCAGCCAAAAGGCGACATCATACTAGCCGCAACAGCCGACGAAGAAAAGGGTGGAGAAGCCGGAGCAGGCTGGCTTGTACGCAATCACCCAGAGAGAGTCCGCGCAGAGTATGTAATAAACGAGGGCGGAGGCTTAGCAATCCCAATCAACGGAAAAAGCATCTACACGATTCAAACAGCAGAAAAAGGAATCTTGTGGCTTAGGATCAAGGCAAAAGGCAAACCCGGACACGGTTCGGTACCGGGTGTAGCAGACAACGCAATCTTGCGGATGAACAAGGTTGTAGAAAAGCTTGGAAACTACCGTTCGAAAATCTCGCTTGTGCCAACTGTAAGGCAGTTCCTAAGCGGAATCGCAAAGGAAAACAAACTTGCACAACAAGTGTTGTCGATTTTGCTTCAAAACCCGGCAGCAGGAGACCACATCTTAGACATGTTAGGCCAGAGAGACAAAGTCATGGCTGAAGAATTACGTGCGATGCTGAGAATGACCATAGCACCTACAATAATCCATGGAGGCGTAAAAGAGAACATAATTCCCTCAGAATGCGAAGCCGTTTTCGACTGCAGAATCTTACCGGGACAAAACCCCGCTGAAGCCTTAAAAGAAATAAAAGGCTTGTTGAAGGATGTTGATCTAGAGAAACTAGAGTTCGAAATCATCCAAGCAAGCGAGCCTTCTGAATCCACGATGGATACACCGCTTTACCAGCAGATTGTAAACGTTCTGAAAGAGTTTGAACCAAACGGTTCTGTAGCACCAATCCTGCTCACTGGCGGAACAGATTCCCGGTTCTTCAGAAAAATAGGCAGTACGTGCTACGGGTTTCAGCCAATGCATGCGGACATGCCCTACGGAGAAATTTTGAAAACAATCCACGGAATAGACGAACGCATCTCCACAGAAAACCTAGTGTTCGGAACAAGCGTTCTCTACAATATTGTTGAAAGATTCACGACTTAACAGTAGAAATTCCATTCTTGGTAGGGTCACTTTCATGCAGACGCTATGTTTTAGTGCTTTGTTTTCATCGTTTTTAGGTGAAGTTATAAATATGTGTTTGAATGGTTCTTCTAATGAGGTTTTAGTATGCCAGCGATAGAGGTTGGTAGAATCTGTGTGAAACTGACGGGTCGAGAAGCTGGAAGGAAGTGCATAATCGTTGACATTATGGACAAGAACTTCGTCTTGGTTACAGGTCCGAAAAATGTGACTGGCGTGAAAAGGCGAAGAGTGAACGCAAACCACATAGAACCGCTTCAAGACAAAATAAAAATCAAGCGAGGATCGTCCGACGAGGAAGTCATGGAAGCACTTAAGGCTTCAAGCAAACTAGAAGAAATGAAGCAGATTATTAAGCCAACTCTAGCTTAGTAAACTCTTATACTTCTAAGCCTTTTTTCTACACTGTAGGAGTGTAGCATTCCATATGCCTAGAACAATTCCTCCATGGGAAACCAAGCGTAAACTATTGGTGAAGGCTGAAGATAAAACAAATCCCCGTTACGGCTATAAACCAGAGAAAAGACCAGCTGAAGAATACATAAAATACGGTGTCATCAACTTGGACAAGCCAGCGGGCCCGACAAGCCACGAAGTAGCCGCGTGGACCAAACGAATCCTAAATCTTCAACATATCGGTCACGGCGGGACTCTAGAGGCATAACTTAAGCGTAAGCCAGAGAAATCCTCACGTGACCGGTGTTCTACCAATAGTGCTAGTGGAAGCTAGGAAAATCGTCCAAGCCTTACTCTTGAGTGGAAAGGAGTACATGTGCGTGATGAAGCTTCACGGCGAAGCAAAAGAAGAACACGTAAGAAAAGTTCTAAGGGAGTTTGAGGACATGATCTATCAGAGACCGCCTTTGCGGTCTTCGGTTAAGCGTCGCTTGCGCACGAGAAGAATTTACTACATTGATTTTCTTGAGATGGAAGGGCGAAACGTTCTCTTTAGGGTAGGATGCGAAGGGGGAACATACATACGCAAACTTTGTTATGATATAGGCGAAGTTTTAGGATGTGCAGCTCACATGCAAGAACTGCGGAGAACAAGGGCCGGACCTTTCGTCGAGAATGGGGACTTGGTTACTTTGCATGATGTGGCTTACTGGTTTATGGAGTGGCAACAGCAAAAAGAAGAGAGTATCTTGAAAAAGTTTATTCAGCCCATGGAAAATGCTCTAGCTCTGGTTCCGAAAATCTACATTCGAGACTCAGCTGTGGACGCCATATGCCATGGAGCGAACCTAACAGCACCAGGCGTGTTATCCCTTGAAACTCAAATAAACGAGGGTTCAACGGTTGCAGTTCTCTCTTTGAAATGTGAAGCTGTGGCATTGGTTAAAGCTGTAGCTTCTACAGAAGAGATTTTGAACATGGAGCATGGTGTTGTTGCTAAACCCAAAAGGGTTCTGATGCGTAGAGGTACATATCCTAAATGCTGGAAAAGTGGCGGAGCATAGAGATGCCTAAGAAAAGTGAAGGTCCAAACCATTATTTTGCAGCTTATCCGAAATCAAAAGTAAAGCTTGGAATGATTCGCGCTTATCTTCGTGGAAGGCCTTTCGAGTTTGTAACATCCTCAGGAGTGTTCTCCAAAAGGCGTGTTGATCTAGGTACGAGATTGTTAATCGAGTCTATGTTTCTTCCGGAGAAGGGCTACGCTCTGGATTTTGGATGTGGTTATGGGCCTGTTGGCATAGTAGCTGCCACTTTCAATCCTAGTTTGCGGGTAATCATGGTTGACGTGAATGAGCGTGCTGTCTGGCTTGCAAAACAAAACATCCAACACAATAGCCTAGATAATGCTGAAGCCAGACGTGGCTACCTGTACGAACCTGTAAAAAACTTAACCTTTAACTGCATCCTTTCAAATCCTCCAGTAAGCGCTGGAATGGAAACCGTAAAGGCAATAATTGTTGAAGCACCAAAACATATGGCAGACAAAGCATGCTTCCAGATGGTTGTAAGGTCAAAGATAGGTGGGAAAAGACTGAAAACGCTTTTGGAAGAAGCCTTCGGAAACGTTGAGATACTTGCAAGAGGAAGCGGATACCGCGTATTTATCTCAGAAAAACAATAAAACCAACTAAACATTAAGGCTATATGTGCCGGGGTCTCCTAGTCCGGTAGGGAGCAGGCCTGGAGACTGTTAAAAGCCTAACAGCCTGTGGCCTCTCGGGGCCGCGTGGGTTCGAATCCCATTCCCGGCGCCAAAATCAATAGTTGAAAAGCATTCCTAAAATAGGAAAGTTAAGATTGATTTCTTTTAGGATCAATGAAGGACTTTTCAGGTATGCAATGTATGATGGTTCTCTGAAGCAGTCTATCAGACACTGGTTGCATGCGACGTTTTTAGGAAAGCTGGGTTTTGCATTTGATCCTGTTAATTCTAATATGTTGAACAACTTGGTTTTTGTGAAGCATGGATAGATGTCGCCAAACCAGTCGATGTAGAAGACGTATTCTCCGCATTTGCATGGGTATTTTGTGGGTTTTTTGTCGTGGAATCTGACGATTTCTTCTAGATAGGTCGCAGTATTAGCGATTTTGTATCCTCGTTTCTTAAGCGTAAGCAATTTCCGGGCAATTGCTTGGAAACTGCTGGGAGAATGCATCGTGATTCGATTTCCAAGTTGATAGGTGTTTACATTGGTTTCTGCGGGATAGCAGAGGGCGAAGGGGACTTCCAGAGTGTTGTTAACGCACTCTACCATATCTTCGATGTTTTCTTCAGTAATGTGTAGTCCCAGATATGTCAAAGCGTAAACTCCCATTTTCAGCTTCCTTGCAAGTTTGATGGTTTTTTTCTGTCTTTGGAGGATGCCTTTGAATCCTCTTACTCTGTCACAGATTGAGGGTTCCCATGAATCCAAAGACACTGAAAGCGTATGCAATCCCACTTTATGGAGAGCCTTGAGAGTCTTTTCAGGGATGGTTCCGTTTGTAGTTAACGATGTGAGAAGCCCGCGCTTGACAGCATACTCTATAATATCACTCAACTTAGGATGAAGACTTGGTTCGCCTCCTGTGAAATAGACGACTAAGAATTTGTTCTTTGCCATGAAATCCAGAATGCGGATCGTCTTATGGAAGTCTATATCCAAGGGTTTGCTTAAGTAGATGTCACACATTTCGCATCTGCAATTACATCTGGAAGTAATTGCGAAGATGCCGATTCTTCGATAACCTCTAAGGAATCTTGCTGCAATGGTTCCAGCGTGCTCTCGCGACAGTCTCAACTCCTCCCGAATTTATATACAGTCCGAATAATAAGCCTGAGCGACTCTTATAGAAGAAGAAAATAATTCACCACAACTATATTAAATTTCATCAGCGCACTAATGTCTTAAAGCGTGTACCCAAGCGAGTTACCTTTGAAAAGAAGGAAGAATGTAACATGCCCTTATTATGAAAAACATGTCCTAGAAGTTCCTTGGCAACCATACTTACAGATCCAGAAACAGACAAAATCAGGATTAATTAGCTTCAGACCTTTGGAAAGAAATTTTAACACCAGTTTCTAATTAAAAACTCAATGTCCAGATTTCACTCTTATCGCCAACTCACCAATTTTTTAGATCATTTGCGAAATCTTGGAGCTAGGATATCTTCAATCGGTAAGTCAAGGCTAGGAAGAGAAATTCATCTAGTGACAATAGGAAAAGGCCATAAACGAGCTTTAATCGTGTGCAGGCAGCATGGAAACGAGCCTACATCAACAGAAGCAATGATGGAATACGCTGAAGAATTATTTCGCAGAGAAGATTTAATGGAAAAAACTATTGTTTCTATCATTCCTATGGCAAACCCTGACGGCGCAGAGTTCTACAGAAAGGTATGCGAGAAAGGAAGGGCTTCAATACGATCCTCATACATAGCCCGTTCAGTTAAGCCTTTCAGAGGAGATATGAATCGAGACCACAAAAAGAAGAAATTTCCAGAAGCAAGAGCCATTGCTAAAGCAGTTGAAGAAACAAAACCCAACTTGATACTGGACCTGCATAACTTCTTCCCAAACTACGAATATACTATCTTGAGAAGACCTGTTCATGACTTTTGTCCAGCAATCTCCACAAACGCGAAAATCAAGCCTGAAACAATGAGGATGAACTACAAGATTTGCAGGATAGCGAGTGAAGCAGTTGAAAGAGCAGGAGGGAACCCGGCAGAAATAAACGGATTATGGCCCTCATTTTATGGTCGTTTATTAATGCCTAGTGAAAAAGTTTTGGATACGTACTATTCAATGAATTACGATATTCCATCGGCGACCTTCGAAACTGTTGGCGGCTTTAACCTGTGTTCGAGAAGGATGGAGAAAGGTAAAAGACTACACAAGGCTTCAACCTCTGCAGTTATAGAACAGCTAGCAGAAGATCTTGTGTGTTGTGAATAGATTTGAGATAAGCTTTGTCGACACAAACATATTGGTACTGGATGATGAGAGGCTAGCAGATGCATTTATCATGCTAGGCCTAGCAATTTCAGCAGATTGTTTTGTGCGATTAAGGCGGCGAAGAGAGAGGCAACTAGAGACATGACGCAGATTAGGGTGTTAAGGGAAGGCCCGGCTGTATCCTTGAATGGATCGCCAACCGTGTCTCCCACAACTGCAGCTTTATGCGCCTCTGAACCTTTACCGCCAAAGGCTCCCGCCTCGATGTATTTTTTGGCATTGTCCCAGAGACCTCCAGCATTAGACATTAATAGAGCAAAAAGCAAACCAGAGAATATGCTGCCTGCCAGGTATCCGCCTAAAGCTTCTATGCCTCCAAGAAATCCGACAGCCAGTGTGGCAACTATTGCAAGGATGCTTGCTGGTAAGAGTTCTTTTAAGGCTCCAACTGTTGCTATGTCAACACACCGGGCATAGTCAGGTTTTACGCCCTCTTTTCCCTCTTTTAACCCTGGAATCTCTCGGAATTGACGTCTAATCTCTGCGATCATTCTGTGAGCATTTTTTCCGACACCTAACATCAGCATTGCAGAGAACACTGGTGGAATAGCAAGGCCGATAAAGGCGCCAAGTAAGACCACTGGGTTCATCAAGTTGAAGTCAACAGTGAGACTAGGGTTATTGTACATTTCACGGAGTACTTGTTCAGCTATCTGTTTAAATGCGGCAAGCAAGGCAAGCACTGTTAATCCTGCAGCACCTATCGCAAAGCCTTTCGTTATAGCTTTGGCGGTGTTGCCTGCTGCATCAAGCTTATCTGTTATAGCTATTACTTCTTCCCCAAGTCCAGCCTGTTCAGCTACGCCCTTTGCGTTGTCTACTATCGGTCCATATGCATCACTTGCAACTATCATTCCAACGATTGATAACATTCCCATAGCGGCCATTCCAACGCCGAAAACAGCGTATCCTTCTCCTATGGGGTCACACAGGAAATATGCAACTGCAGCTGCTATGCCTATTCCTACCAGCGGCGGGAAGACACTGTGCAACCCGTATGAGAAGCCAGTTATGATGTTTAGGGCAGTTCCGCTCTTGCATGTTTCCGCCGTTTTTATAACGGGCATACGATCTATAGATGTGTAATAGTCTGAGGTTATACCTATAATGACTCCAGCTATCAATCCGACCAGCGTGGCTCCCCATATTCTGAGGTCAACTTCGAGGTAAGAAAGCATGAAGTAAGCAACCACTGCGAAGATTACACATGTTAGGTAAGTTCCCATGTTTAGGGCTCGTCCAGGATTACCCTTTTTTCCCACTCTTACAATTGCTACGCCTATGAGGGACGCTATAGCTCCTAAACCGGCTAAGATTAATGGAATTTCCACTTGTCCTAATATTTGCCCAAGTATCATCACCGCAACAATGCTGGCTATGTAAGAGTCGGCTAAGTCCGCGCCCATTCCGGCAACATCACCCACGTTGTCACCTACATTATCAGCTATGACTGCTGGGTTTCGAGGGTCATCTTCGGGAATGCCAAGTTCCACCTTTCCGACTAGGTCAGCGCTTATGTCTGCAGTTTTTGTATATATGCCTCCGCCTGCTTTTGCAAAAAGTGCCAGTGCGCTCGCACCGAAACTGAAGGCTAAGACTACCTGAACGTCGCGTGTGATAGCGTAAACTACGCTTAGTCCAAGCAACGAAAAACCTACAACTGATAACCCCATAACTGCTCCTCCTCTGAAACCAATTGTAAAGGCCTTGTTTAGACCTTCTCTAGCTCCGTTCGCTGCTTTCGCATTCGCTCTTGTTGCAACATCCATGCCGAAGAATCCAGCTGAAGCTGAACAAAAGGCCCCAAATATATATGCTATTGATCTACTCAGGTTCTGTGTCAAATTGTTGCTTGTCCATATCGGTTCTGGGAGGAAAATTCCTAGTAGAATAGCCACTGCGAAAACGAAAACTGCTAGGATCGTGTATTCTCGTCTCAGAAAGGCGTTGGCTCCTTCTCTTATTGCAGAAGAAATCTCTTGCATTTTTTTTGTGCCGCTGTCTTGTTTGTTTATGTAATGGTAAAGGTAAAGCCCCATGAGGATTGAGATTAGGGCGGATATTGGTGCTATGAACCATGGTTCAAACAAGTTCATTTGATTCTTCTCCTTTCACTGTTGTGTGTTTTCTTTGTTAAAGACTTGTAGATGTTTCATGAACTCTTTTATAAACTTAATTGATCACATAATGATAGAGCAAGGAAAAGAATAAAAGAGCATGCTGTTTAAATATCCAACTTATGTCTTGAGCGAGAGAGGTGAAGGCAATGTCAAAACCGTGGCACAGCATGGAAATCAAGGAAGTTATGCGTGCATTAAACGTCACGATGAATGGTTTAAGCTCAGAAGAAGTGCAGAGACGTTTACAAGAGTTCGGACCCAACGAGCTAAAAAAGGAAAAGCGAAAGTCGCCGTTCAAACTCTTTCTTGAACAGTTTACAGATATATTGATTATAATATTGTTAATTGCCACAGCGCTCTCTTTTGCCGTAGGAGAAGCCTACGATGGGATAGTTATAATCGCGATAGTCATGGCCTGCGCAGTCTTAGGTTTCACCCAGGAATATAAGGCGGAAAAAGCCTTAGAAGCTCTAAAAAAGATGACTGCGCCAACAGCTACGGTTTTACGTGACGGAAAAGAATTGGAGCTTCAAACCCGTGATGTTGTGCCTGGTGACGTTATCTTATTATATACTGGAGATAAAGTGCCCGCGGATGCCAGGCTCATTGAAGCTATAAACATGAAAACAGATGAAGCTCCATTGACTGGTGAATCGACTCCTGTTAACAAAAATGTTAAGCCTTTACCTGAGGAAACCATAGTTTCTGATAGACGCAATGTAGTGTTTACCGGCACAGTTGTTGTTTATGGAAGAGGAAAAGCAGTTGTCACATCAACCAGCATGGACACCGAGTTTGGAAAGATCGCTAGAATGGTTCAAGTAACAGAAGAGGAAGAGACACCGCTTGAGAAAAGAATGGGTCATGTTGGGAAATGGATTGGATTTTTGTCGATAGCTGTTTGTGCAGTTGTGGCGATTTTTGGTATTTATAAAGGACGTGGAATTCTCGATATGGTTTTGTGGGCAATCAGCCTTGCTGTAGCTGCTGTTCCAGAAGCGTTGCCAGCGGTTGTAACGGGTGCGCTCGCAGTAGGCATGTACAGAATGGCGAGAGAAAACTGCATAGTTAGACGGCTTCCAGCGGTTGAAACTCTGGGTTGTACAAGTGTCGTGTGCTCAGACAAAACCGGAACAATGACGAAGGGCGAAATGACCGTGCAAAGAATCTACGTAAACGACAAAGCTTTGAAGGTCACGGGCGTCGGCTACGAACCGCAAGGAGAATTCCTCTTTGAAGACGAAAAACTTGATCCAACCAAAGAAAAAGAGCTTTACACACTCTTAAAAGCTGCTACTTTATGCAACGATGCAAAGCTGGAGAAGGAAGAGGGAAAATGGATTGTGAAAGGAGACCCAACAGAAGGAGCACTAGTTGTTGCTGCTGCCAAAGCGGGTTTATGGAAGGAAGAAATTGAAAAAGAAGAACCACGAATAAACGAAATTCCATTTTCTTCTGAAAGAAAACGCATGAGTACAATTCACGACTTATCACGTGGAGACAAAATAGTCTACATGAAGGGCGCCCCCGAAATCGTTCTTGAAAGGTGTACAAAAATCTACACTAACGGAAAGACACATAAACTAACTGATGAAAAACGCAAGCAACTATTGTCAGTAAACGAGGCTATGGCAATCCAAGCGTTAAGAAATCTCGGCTTTGCATACAAGGATTTGCCTGATTCAGCAAGTTCATTTGATGAGGAAAATGAAAAAGGCTTTGTTTTTCTTGGCGTAATGGGGATGATTGACCCTCCACGGGAAGAAGTTAAAGACGCTATTTACATGTGTAACAAAGCCGGGATCAAAGTTGTTATGGTTACTGGTGACCACAGACTAACAGCCGTGGCAGTGGCCAAAGCATTGAATTTGGTGGGTGAAAACAAAGAAGAAGAAGGCAGGGTGCTAACTGGAGCAGAATTGGACCGGCTCAGCGATGAAGAATTTGAGAAAGTCGTTGGAGAACTTGTGATTTATGCAAGGGTTTCACCGGAACACAAGGTTCGAATAGTAAAGGCTCTGAGGAGAAAGGGCTACATTTGCGCCATGACAGGCGACGGGGTAAATGATGCACCTGCCTTAAAGATGGCTGACATAGGCGTGGCGATGGGGATAACTGGAACGGAAGTTACAAAGGAAGCGTCAGACATGGTTTTGGCAGATGATAACTTTGCAACAATCATTAAAGCAGTTAAAGAAGGACGCGAAATCTATGACAACATCAAGAAATACTTGACTTATCTACTCCGCTGTAACATAATGGAAATCCTCGTTTTGTTTTTCGCGATGATGTTAAGCGGTGAATCAGAGTCAGCCATAGCTTTAACAACAATACAACTCCTTTGGGTAAATCTGACAACAGATGGGTTACCAGCCATAGCCTTAGGTGTGGATCCAGGCGATCCAGATCTGATGGAGAGAAAACCAAGAGATCCAAGCGAAAGCATTTTCACACGAGATGTGAAAGCGTACTTATTTGCAGTTCCGGTGTTGATGACGGTGCTTCTCTTAGGTGGATACTTCTACACTTTGGAGACTTATGGTTTGTTAGAGGCTAGAACACAGCTCTTTACCGCGCTGGTCTTGATGGAACTGGCAAACGCTGTAAATGCACGTTCACTCAAATACACAGTCTTTAAGGTAGGTGTGTTCAAGAACAAGTTCCTTTGGTATGCAATCCTTTCTTCATTTGGATTACAGCTGATGGTGCTTTACATACCGGTATTTCACGGCATATTTGACGTAACATATCCAACCGTATTTGACTGGACCATAGCAATCGTCTTCACTTTGATAGTGTTCTTCAGCATAGAAATAGTTAAACATGTAGTCAGCAGAAGAAGAACGTGATTTTCGCGGAAAACTTATATCCTATACGTTACGAAGAGAGGTTTCCAAACGTGAAGCAAGGTGGATTATGTATATGAGTGGAAAATTTGCGAATCCAGCACCTCTTGGACTCATGGGTTTTGGAATGGCAACGGTTCTGCTAAGCTTTGTTCACAGCGTCCGGCTAGGTCCAATTGACGGTATGATTCTTGGAGTGGGCATTTTCTATGGAGGTATAGGGCAGATTATTGCAGGTATACTGGAGTATAAAAGAGGCAACATATTCGGAACAACCGCTTTTACATCGTATGGATTATTTTGGTTGTCTTTTGTAACTTTAAATTGGCTCGGAGCAGCAGAAGTGGCAAGTAACGGAATATGGCCTTTCTCCTCGTTGGGCGTGGCAATCCCTGAATACAGTACACCTTGGCTTGTCAGTCAAGAAGCATTTATGGCCTACTTTTTCATGTGGGGACTCTTCACCTTCGCAATGTTCTTTGGTACCCTGAAAATTAGTCGTGCGTTACAATTCGTTTTCATGAGCTTGGCAATATTATTCTTTTTACTCGCAGCGAAATCAGCGCTTCTCGCTTACACATCAATAACACCAACGGACTTGGAATTGTTTACTCGAATAATTGGGGTTGAAGGAATAATCTGTGGATTAAGTGCCGTATACACTGCATT
>JAUUWK010000053.1 GCA_030589055.1 Candidatus Bathyarchaeota archaeon
ATAATCTTTTCTTTTGTTTTAGAAATTTTGCGTTAGTGATTTAGTTTTGTGTATGATATAGCTTATCTTTTCCACAGGAAATTGAGGTATTATCTCTGGGTTTAAAGGAGGAGAAGAAGTGAACAATTCTAACATTCTTGATGAAGTATTTGAGGAATTCGTTGGTAACACACAAATTTTTAATGACCGGGAAGTTCTTCGACATGATTATTTGCCTGACCGATTACCACATCGTGAAGAACAGATTAAATGCCTTGGACAAACTGTAGCACCCGTTTTGAAAGGTGCTAGATGCTCGAACGTTTTCATTTATGGAAAAACTGGTACAGGTAAAACGGCTGTGACAAAGTATGTGCTAAACCATTTGGAGACTAAGACAAAGGAATTTGATTCACCAGTCAAAGTCTGTTACGTCAACTGCCGTTTAATAGGAACAGAGTATCGTGTATTTGCAAGGTTATGTCAGAGCCTCGGCGTATTTGTGCCCTTTACCGGCTTATCTGTTGGAGAAGTTTCTGACAGGTTTAGAACAGGCCTAGATTCTTCCAAAATACTCTTCATCATTGTTTTAGATGAGATTGATGCATTAATAAAGACCCGTGGTGACAATCTCCTCTACGAACTAACACGAATAAATGGGACATTATATAATAGTAAGGTTTCACTTGTGGGTATATCCAACGACCTACGACTAAAGGAGTTTCTTGATCCTCGCGTTTTGAGTTCACTTAGCGAAGAAGAAATTGTTTTTAGGCCTTATGATGCAGGTGAGTTAAAAAATATTCTCTTTGAGCGTGTACACTCGGCTTTTCGCGATGGTGCGTTGTCTAATGGTGCTTTAAGTCTTTGTGCTGCTTTAGCTGCTGCAGAACATGGGGATGCTAGGCGGGCTTTGGATTTGTTGCGGGTTGCTGGCGAAGTTGCTGAACGAAGAGGCGCAAAAGTTGTTGTCGAAGAGCATGTTAGAGAAGCAGAAAAACATATTGAGCACAACCGCGTTGCCGATGCTTTGAAAAATATTACTTTGCATTCAAAGCTTGTGATTGTAAGCCTTTTTCATCTCAGCAGAGCAAATGTTCGCCGCGCCATTACTGGTGAAATTTACGAAATATACAGTGAGCTTTGTGGAGAATTGGGTGTTACGCCTTTGACGCAGCGGCGCGTAAGTACTTTGGTGAATGAACTTGATGCTGTAGGGCTGTTGAATGCGCAGGTTATAAGCATGGGAAGGTATGGGCGAACGAAGAAAATTAGTTTAGAGGTAACACGCACCCTTATTAGAGAAGTTTTCGCTGATGACAACAGGCTTGGACGTTTGGTCAGGTGTAAGCTAAAAAGCCTTTCAAGACATGCCCGTGGGGGGAGTTAAAGGCAGATTTTTCAAAAAAACCATAACCCTCAAGGCTCTTCTCACAGCAGTTCTGTTCGAAGGACTGAAAATTGAAGGGACAAAGATTGTGAGGATGTCCATTGATAGTTTAGATACAGCCAAAAAGCTTGTTAGACTGTCAGTTGAATAGAAAGTCAAGCCGGTGATGCTTACAGATGTTTCTTTTGCAGTCTTTAACTTATTGACCCAGCGATTATTCATGAAGAATTTGGAGAACCACTTCGAGCTGCGCGATTAATTGCATTTGGGTTATCCTAACTAAATGGAATAACTGTGGTCTCTAATGTTTGGAGGTTTACCACAGGAATCTTTCCGGGGGTTGGAACAACGCCATGTCTGCGCATATAATCTGTTTGCTCTTGCCAACAGCCTGAATTAACAACCAAGACTCCACGATAATTACCGTATTCAAGTTTGTGTATGTGTCCAGAGTGGAAAATGTCTGGGACATGCTCGATGACTAGGCAGTCTCTGTTTTCAGGTGATAGAGGTGTTTTTCCGCCATATACTGGTGCGAGATGGCGGCTCTTCAACAGCAAGGTCATGGCCTTTTCTGGGTGTTCATGAGTCATTCCTGGAACCGTTGAAATAATGTCGTCTAAGCTGCGACCATGATATAGTAGTACCTCTACATTGTGGAGGCTTAAGAGACACGGGTTTCCGAGGGAATGAACCTTTCTTGATTCTTGCAGTGACTCTAGGAACGCGTTTGAAATGGCTGGCTGTGGTAAGGCTTTTCTCGGAGCATCATGGTTTCCAGGTATAATTACCACTTCTATATAGTCTGGAATTTGCTCAATGAAGTTCGCAGCTAACTTGTATTGCTCATGAACATCCCTGACTGCCAACTGTTCAATCTGCTTGGGATAAATGCCTATTCCATCAACGATGTCGCCCGCTATTAACACGTATTTTACGTGGCCTGCTATCGCCCTCATCTTTTCGTTTCCATACTTGCCGTTGAGCCACAGTATGAAACGGTTAAATGCTTCTCTCTGGAATTCCCTGCTGCCAACATGCATGTCTGAGGTGAGCACTGCATGAACTGGAATTGAGGCTTTATGTTGAGATTTTTGGGCTATGTCGGGTAAAATTATGTCTTCAGCTATCAGGAGGTTGCTCCTTGTTTTTACGACGCTTAAGCAGACAACTTGGTCAAGTAAGATCGAGGATGCTGTTTTAAGAAGTTTTTCGGAAGCATTCTTAGGGATAAGCGCTGTGGCGTTTGCATGCAAATCTTCAATGGTCAAAATTATTCTCTTTTTTGATTCCCTCTTGTTTGTTATCATAGCGACTATTTTGAGTTTTGTGTTTGCTGGGGTCTTCAATGCGTCTATAATCGATGTGGCGCTTCTTACGTCTATTCTTTGCCTTAGCAGCCTTTCTATTCGCTTGAACCGATCTCGGAAATACTCCAAATAATCTTCGATTGTTCCGCTTGAGCTTAGTTTGCTACTTGGATCCTCAATTATATTGAGGTCTGCTTCAACCTCTTTTGCATAAGAACGGAAAGGCTTCTTCCCTTCTGTTATTCCAAGCTCTGGTAATGTTTGGAGCGGGGCTTTTGTTGGTGCCGTTCTCTCAACGAGTTCTTCCAGTAGGCTTCTACCAATGAATAATGGCTTTTTCTTTAGGGTTTCTATCTTTTGTATTGCTTTGCTCATAAGTTCTGTCGGGTCTTCCGTTGCGGACACTAGACTTAGGAAGTCAAATGCTTCTTTATCTAGTTGGTATCCTGCCTCGATTGATAGTTCAACTGTCTTTTCCAGTTTTTCAGTTTCGTTCATATTTGAAGGGCTCTCCAGTTGTGTCTTTTTAGGAACGGTTGTGCAGCCTTCGTCTCCTGTGACTTCTGTCTGTTGCTTCATATAGAGGTATGCTGTTAAAGCGGTTATGGCGATATCGCTTTCGTGAAACTTAAAGGCGCTTCAATCGCCATGATTTTCGAGTTGGCGTATGATGCTCCCCACCATCTCTTTATCTGCATGAATTAGGCTCATTTCTACTTTTTTCTTGTTCAAAGAGCTACTCTTGTGGGGTTTTTTCAGTTTTCCAGTTAAGTCTATACGAATTATAATTTTTGTTTCAATTTTAGTGTTCATGTTTCATATTTATATATGGGATTTTTGTTTAGATGTGTTGATATGCTAGTTGCTTCTACTTGTATTGACATGGTGATGTGAATGAGTGACACACGCAAGGTCCAACGCACTCTCAGCGGCACATTTTTTGTTTGCATCCCCAAGTCTTGGGCTGAACAGCAAGGTTTGCAGCGGGGATCCGTGGTGTCCGTTAGCGAAACTAGTGATGGTAAGCTTCTCATCGACCCTAAGTATGATGTTGAGCCTTCTCCCCGCACTGTTACTTTAAGGGTTGGACCTTATTTAAGCCGTGGAATCGTAGGAAAGTATCTGCTCGGTTTTGACATAATCCGTGTTGAAGCGAAGAAACGTATTAGCTTTGAGATGCGAGACATCATTAAGACGACTGTTAGTCGGTTGATAGGATTAGAAATTGTTGAGGAGGATTATTCGAGCATTATTTTGCAGTGTTTGCTAGATCCTTCAGGGATTCCGCCTGAAAAGATTCTTCGTCGGGGTTATGCTATTGTTGCTGGTATGCATCGTGATGTGGTTAACGCTCTTGTGGGCGGAGACATGCGTTTAGCGAAGAGTGTTATAGCCCGTGACGAAGAGGTTAACAGGCTTTACTTTCTTCTTGTTCGTATCTTGCGTACGATAATCCAAAATCCAAGTTTAAGCGAGAAGCTTGGTGTTCGCCCGATTGAGTGTCTAGATTATCGTCTGGCAGCAAGTTTGGTGGAGGCAATCGGTGATGAATGTGTGCGGCTGGCACTAAAAACGATTAATTCAAAGAGTGCGAAATTGGGTGAAGATTTAAAGAAGCTGTTTGTAGAGTTTCACATAGTCTGTTTTGGAGCTCATGAGAATGCATTGAAAGCCTTTTTCACACACAATATCGAGTTGGCTGAAAGTGTGCGAAATAGGCGAGGGGATATTGAAAAGACGCTTGCTGATATTGAAGGGGGTACTGGAGGAGAGTCGCTTGACGTTGTGCCGCAGATTTTAGCTGTGGCTTCCATTTTAATGCAGATTTATGAGCATGGTGTGGACATTGCGGACTTGGTGATGCCTAAAAAAACTTAAAGGGGAAGTCTATCCACTTTTTGCGGTGGATTAGCCAGTAAAACATGTTCGTTCATTCTTAGTTCGCCAGTGTACTGCACTTCGCCGCTTATATGACAGTGGGATCCAATGGTGATGTCTTCACCATAAACGTTTTCTGCGTGTGCTCCACTCCTGAGTACGATTTTCTTCCCATAAATGTTCTCTGCGTGTGCATCTCTACCAATGATGACTTGATCTGCCTTTATAGGGCCAAGGACTTTACCTCTTCTTCCTATTTCAACAAAATGTGCGGTTACGCCTTCCACAGTAATTATCGAACCGCCAACCTCTACGCGGTCTTCTGCTGTAGCCTTTCTTGAGCGTAATACTCCGCCTACTTCGATGTTTTTTGCTGAAATCTCTTCGTCGACTTCCGCTTTGCCTCCTACTTCAAGATTTCCTGAAAGCTTTAGCGACTTACCCGTTTTCACTTTGCCTCCAACGTCTATTTCGCAGCCTTCGCCAGATCCTGTTATCTCCACTTTGCCTCCTACATCGATGTTTTTGAACTCTAAGTCCCCTTCGACTTTAAATGAACCTCCAACGTCTACGTCGCCACCTTTGTTTTTGCTTGTCAGTCGGACGACTCCACCCACGTTGATTTGTTCGAATTCCAGTGAGTCTTTTGACTCAAAGCTTCCGCCTACGTCTACTTTGCGAATTTTCCCGCCTCCAACTTTCGCTGTACCACCTACATCCAGTTTTGTGATATCTACCTTCGATTCGATTGAAACGCTCCCTCCGACGTCTATTTTCTCTGCCTCTACTTCTCCTTTAGCTTTTAAGCTTCCGCCTACGTCTATGTCTTCAGCCTTTACGTTTCTATCAGCCTTTAGGCTTCCTCCAACGTCAACTTTTTCAACCGTTAAATCCTTGGTTACATACAGAGCGGCATCTACATCTACACGTTTCGCAGTCATTTTTCCGTATACTTCCAGGCGGCCATCTTCCACTTTAACATCATTTTCTATTTTGAGATTTCCATGAACTGTTACGTCACCGTCAGCTTCTAGATTTCCCGCTGAGAGGTTGCACTCAAAAATGTTGGCTCCTTCACAGTACACTGTACCAGAAACTTTCAATGTGGGCGGTGTCCCAGTTCCAACGATGACTGCACGCCTGCCTACGAATAAGTCTCCTTCGATAGAATCTAATGTTGTTCTGCTTCTTGAAGGCACAGATATTTTACTGTTCATTTTCACGCCTCCGACATATGAATTTGTGTTGTGGGGACTTAAAAAGTCAACTCACGTTTTGTAGTCACAATTTGTTATTAGATTAAGTGTGTTCTTTCATGCGCGTTGTGTATGCATAAGGTATAAATATTCACAAGAGGCTATCTAAAATCACTAGGTGAGAAAGGTTGGCAAGAAAGATTGATACTGGGATTAGCGGTTTAGACGAGTTGGTTGGTGGTGGTCTTCCTGAAGGGAGGGTCATTTTAGTTATCGGTGGACCAGGCGCGGGCAAGACCATTATGTGCAGCCAATTCTTGTATAAAGGAATTTATGAAAACCAAGAAAATGGAGTTTTCGTAAGTTTAGACGAAAGCAAGGATCACTTCTACTCGGAAATGCAGCAATTTGGATGGGATTTTCGGAAGGCAGAGGAGGAGAGGAAGTTTGCCTTCATAGATGCCACGCGAATGTCTCAAGTAGCTATGCTGAAAGAGAAACTATACAAAGAAGAATCTCACAGCTTACGAGGGAAGCAACTGTCTATCGATAAACTGATCAAAGATTTACAAGCAAAAATCCAGCAGATCAATTCAAAACGAGTTGTAGTGGACACTTTAGCAGCACTTATCTACCGCTTTCCAGATCCTGTAGAACGAAGAACCGCGGTTGTGGATATGATTGAATCACTGGCGGACTTGGGAGTTACCAGCCTTGTGACCACTGAACTAGAGTACTTAGGTCTTGAGCGACATGCCTTGGAAGAGGAGTTTCTGGTTCACGGGGTTATCATGATGCAGACTCTGTTTTCAGGAGGAACTACAACGAGAGCGATACAAGTTGAAAAGATGAGAGCAGCCAAAGTCAATCCAAGTCTTGTACCATACTCGATAGATCAGAACGGCATCGAGATCTTTCCAAATATGCCGTTATTCGGGGAAAAGTAGGTCGACAAAAGCTCCAACATATCCTTACATGCAACCATCTACTAACGTAAAATTAATTCTAAGGCTTAGACTTTTAGCTGCCTTTCTTTTACGTCATCAGTTTTGCTTTCTCAGAGGCAATTTGCTCTCTAGATATCTTTGATTGTACATTTTCCTGATTTTAAGGAATTTTTCTAGGCCTTTTTCTGTTTTTTTCTCGTAAATGTTGATCTCTCCTTCAAATATGCCCAGAATTGCGTGAACTTCTTGTGGGGAATGCATGTGGGGGTTCATTACTGCCAAAGTAGTGAATCCTTTTGATTTCAATTGTGGAATAAACGCGGTCAGCCATCTTCTGGTTTGAACGGCGTGATGCTGCAGCAAAACGTCTGAGATGATTTCTATGCAGGCTCTCCTTGGGCCACTCATCGACGTGTCTAACTTTCGGAAAGCTGAACTCAATGAAATACTAATGTCAGTAA
>JAUUWK010000047.1 GCA_030589055.1 Candidatus Bathyarchaeota archaeon
GTCCTGTTTCACACAACACTTGACGCACGCGGTATCAGTGCGCGCGCTACGTTAAAATACAAAACCTGCCCATATTACACGCTAGTTAAAAGCGGACAGAAGACATGGATCTGCACCCTTCGCAAAAAGACAATGGACTACATAATTTTAAGGATGTCTCACGGCAAAAGAGGAAGAAAAAAGATCATCAAATCCCTGCTTCAAAACTAACGTCTATGCGAATACGCAATATTTCTAACTGGATTTTGGAACACGAATAACCCTCCATTCCAAGAGTTACATCTGATTGCTGCAAGCATCGTTAAATGGGTTAGATTTCTAAATGCCAAAAATTCTGCTGGTCCTGATGGCGAAATTATGAGTTCACAAGTGGGAGATTCAATGGATAAAGCACGTTAGCCAAGTCTATTTGAGATTAGAATATATATTTGCCTTAACATGTATAGTACAGCGGAATTAGCGGATATACTGTGAGGAAGAATCATGGAACGCAAAATTATTTCTTTGGGCAGATCTTCTCTTGTAGTTTCTCTACCGAAACATTGGGTGAAGTTAAATGAATTAAAGCAAGGTGACGTTGTTTCTCTTGCTGTCCAGCGTGATCGTTCATTGGCGATTTTTCCAAGTGTTAAGAAGAAAAAGGGGAATGAAGAAATAGTTCTTCATGTTGATGCAGACGAGAAAGTGACCGTAATTGCTCGGAGAATAATTGGCAGTTATCTGAATGGTTATACCCGCATCAAGGTTCTGTCTGACGAAATATTTTCTGTTCGACAAAGGAAAGAAATCCGAAACATTGTTAGGATGCTTTATATGAGAGTTATGGAGGCTGACTCCAAAAGTATGTCTATTCAAACTTTGATAGATGAGACAAAAGCATCACTTGAATTGGCAATCCAAAGGATGCATTTAATCTGTCACTCCATGTGTCGGGATATATTAGATTCGCTGAAAAGGCGGGACGTGATCCTGGCAAAATCTGTTTTCTCTCTTGACGATGACGTTGATCACTTCTCCTTTTTTCTTCTCCGACTGCTTCGCGACGCAGCCCGAGATTCGATCTTGGCAAATCAACTCGACATCGATCCCTTAGATTGCATGGACTACCAAACTCTCGTGTATAGAGTCGAGCATGCTGCTGATCACGCCACCAACATAGCACGGCAACTGATAATATTAGATGGAAGCCGACTTAAGATACCCGATGAGCTACTAGCACTTCTGTTTAGTGCTGGGACTGAAGCTGTTGACTTATATAGCAAAGCGTTAGCTGCTTTCTTCTCGAAGAACGTAGTCGATTCTGTTGCAATAATGGACCAAGAAAAAAAAATTGAAGAGTTGGATCGAGAGATAGCCTCAAAGACGTTTATGACTAGACAAAAGAACGCGTTGATAGTTTGTATGGTTTGTTCGATACGCGGCAGTATAAAAGGAATCGCTGAATGTGCAATGAATATAGCTGAGACAGCTATAAATCGCGCTTACAAAATGGCTATTTAGAACTCCTCTATACAGGTGGATAGTTCAAAGTCAATGTAAACTCGGATGGGACAATTTTTTTCCGAAGCAGTTTCCTTGCAAGTTGTATAGCTTGATTGTAATTAAAAACCTGTTTTCCTTTGTCTCGTGCCATTCTTAAAATCTCCTTCTCTACCTCATGCTTCAACTCACCGATTGTGAGCGCTCCGATCATGAAGATTCCAGGTGTTACTTCTTTCATATCATCTTTCAAGTCTATACCCTCTATTCCAAGAGGTGAGACAGCGTTTATATCAACCAGAACTTTCAAGAGTTTAAGTTCCTTCAATAGTTCCTTCTCTATAATACGTGCACCTCTCGTAGCAGCACAAAACACTACATCAGCTTTCTTTAAAATCTCAAGCTTTTCGACTGACGTTGGTGCAAAAGCACCTGACACATTCACTTTATGTCTATCTGCGAGAAGCCTTTCAACCTTTTGTGCATATTCTTTCCCATCTACCCGTTTTGGATTAAGGCTGGCAATCGTTACTTCGCATCCAAGCTTAGCCAGAAGAACCGCTGTTATCCGTCCGACAGCCCCTGTGCCTAGAACAGCGCAGGATTTGTCTCTTAAGTCACCGAGGTTATGAGATAAGAGAGCATCCTCAACCTTCGCAACCATGGCTGCTGCAGTTGTGTATGCACCGCCAGGATCAATTACTACGTTTGCTTGGAAAGGTGGAAACATCGTGTTCTTTACGACCTCAAGAACTTTTTCAGCCTTTTCAGCTTTTCTCCCTCCAATAAAAAAGCATGTGTTCTTAACGGCTTTTGGCCCTCTAGAAAAAATTGTGTCCTGAACGATTTTTTCAGCGTCTTCTGGGGTCACATTGTCATATGGTATGACAGCGTTATATCCAGCATCGTATGCCATGCAGATGTCAAAAGAACTAGCTCTCTCGTCGGTATCTAAGTAAAAAAGAAGGTACGGTGAATTATAAGATCCACTTTTCTTAATGATTGGTTTAACTTGAATTTGCATTGATTGCAGCAAGTTTCTTGGTTCGTCGGAGCGAGAGTCAATGTGGGCTGAAACTATCTTCTTGGAAAGTTTAAGAACTTCAACTTGGATGTCTAAGGATTCCAGAAGGTTTCTAATTCCTTCTACATGCTCTGGACTGCATATATGAAGACAAGTAATCTCTTCTTTAGTATCAAGCTCTCTAGCATGGTCCAAAATATCCATAACAATCCAGCTTTCCCTTACAGGAAAACTTACTTCCCGCTCTTCCTCCTCAATCTCAAGTTGTAAACATTGACCATAAGCAACCAAATATTCCCTTTCAATAGACTTCATCTCATTTTTTTCCTTGGACAATCTGGCTAAAGCTTTCAGCATACTATCTCTTGACTCTGTCTTTTCATCTAGATTGGTTGCAAGATACGCTTTGGCATTTTCATCAATGTCAACGGAAAAGAAGGAAATGTTGTTGTTCCGAAATATTTGAGCCAAAACATTGTCCTCATAAAACTCCTTTTGTGAGCGCATACCCAACTCTTCAGTTACAAAGTCAGGATTTACTTTGTCAATCAGTGTGCTCAGAAACTTATGAAAGGCTATGGAGGACTGGAAAAGGGAATGAAGCCCCCGAGACTGCGGAGTGGAAGGCGGTTCAATTATCCAAAAAGGTTCATTATACTCTTTTTCAACAATCAAAACGACTAGTTTCTTGTCTTTTAGGGGTACAATTTCGAGTGCTTTCAACTTAAGTACCTCAACGTATACGTCAGAGCAGGAAATATATACTTTTTCGTAATACCTTATATAAGAATATATAATTTATATACAAATCAGCGGAGCGCGCGCTTGCCAGTGCATCAATTTTCTTCGAGTTCTCATTCTGAAAAGATGTTATATACTATAATAACTTATGATTCACAGATATTTTTTTATAAGAATATATACACCACTTTTCTTCTGTTAATGTGCGAGGAATTGACTTTGGTTGATGATGCTGTACTTGTGGTTGGCGGAGGAATAGCTGGGATGCAAGCATCGCTTGATCTCGCTAACCGCGGTTTCAGGGTTTATCTTGTTGAAAAATCCCCAACCATTGGGGGACGGATGGCTCAGCTTGATAAGACGTTTCCCACAATGGATTGCTCCATATGCATACTCGCCCCAAAAATGATTGAGTGCTTCCGCCATCCAAACATCAGATTGCTCACCTGCTCAGAAGTCGAGGAAATTACGGGTTCAGCTGGAAACTTCAAAGCCAAAGTCTTGGAAAACCCTAGATTTGTTGATACTGAAAAATGTACTGGTTGCGCTGTATGCACAGAAAAGTGCCCAGTTAAGGTGCCGAGCGAATTCGACATGGGCATGGGGATGCGGAAAGCAATCTACATGCCCTTTCCACAAGCAGTGCCTCGAGTAGCCATAATAGACAAGGACCATTGCCTTTTCTTCCAGAAAGGAGTATGCGAAGTATGCAAAAAATTCTGTCAGGCAAATGCAATCAACTTCGATCAAGAACCTGAAGAAATAACGCTTAACGTTTCAAGCATAATATTAGCCACAGGCCTGGAGCTTTATGATCCAACACCGATAAGTGAGTACGGCTACAAAAGACATAAAAACGTTCTTCTATCGCTGGAATTTGAAAGACTCATTAATGCTTCTGGACCGACCCGTGGAGAAGTTTTGAGACCTTCCGACAAAAAGCATCCCCACAGGATAGTTTTCATACAATGCGTTGGCTCAAGAAGCCAGCAAAAAGGATTACCATACTGCTCCAGCGTCTGCTGCATGTATGCAACAAAAGAGGCAATTCTAGTCAGAGAACACAACCCGGAATGTGAGGTTCACATCCTGTACATGGATCTGAGAGTTTTTGGGAAACGTTTCCAACAGTTCGTTAGCAGAGCCAGAGACGAATGGGATATCAAATACGTTAATGGACGTCCATCCACAATCATAGAGAATCCGGAAACCAAGGACCTTTTAGTTCGATATCAAAACGTTATGAATGGACACATAGAAGAGTTGCGTGCAGATTTAGTTGTGCTCTGTCCAGCTTTAATTCCAAGAGAAGACAACAAAGTTTTAGCAAAAATCTTGGATCTACAATTAAATGAACGCAACTTTTTCAAAACGAAAGACCCGTTACTTACGTCAGTTAAAACAAGCGTGGAAGGAGTCTTTGTTTGTGGCTATTGTCAGGCACCTAAGGACATCTCTGAGTCGGTTACGCAAGCCAGTGCAGCCGCAGCCAGAGCCGCGGAAGTAGCTGTATCCGCTGTTATGAGGGGATAGCCCGATGGAAACGAATGAAGAGGAACTAAGGATTGGAGTTTTCGTCTGCCACTGTGGCTTCAACATTGGTGGAGTGATCGATGTCCCAGCAGTTGCGGAGTATGCCAAAACTTTGCCTAATGTTGTTTGCGCTGAACAAGACCTTTACATGTGCTCATCCGCTGGATTAAACCTAATCAAAGAATGCATGGAAAAGCATAATCTGAACCGCGTTATTGTTGCATCTTGCACGCCTGCAACCCATGAACCTCTTTTTAGAAAGACATGCGAAGAAGCAGGATTAAACAAGTACCTTTTTGAAATGGTCAATATACGAGAGCATTCTTCATGGGTTCACATGCATTATCCAAAAGAAGCAACAGAGAAAGCTAAAGATCTCATCAGAATGGCTGTCGCAAAAGCAACCTATCTTGAACCGCAGATAGAGCCGGAACTCGAGATAAACCCTTCAGCTTTGGTGATAGGCGGCGGAATAGCTGGGATGACTGCAGCCATGTCCCTTGCAAGACAAGGCTTCACTGTTCACTTAGCTGAGAAGGAAGCGGAACTCGGTGGAATGCTCAGATACTTGCATAAGTTGCAGCCTACTGAGCGTGATGCTTCAGAGGTTCTTCGAGAGGCCGTTATAGCCGTTAAGGCTAATACAAGTATACATCTCCACGTGTCAACCCTTGTTAAGGAAATAGATGGGTTCATCGGAAACTTTAACGTAATGCTTCAAAAGGGCGGCTCAAGCGAACTTGAGCAAATCAATGTGGGAACAATAATCGTAGCGACGGGAGCTGATGTGTTCAAGCCTGTGGAAATGTACGGATACAAGGAAAACGAAAACGTTGTGACACAGCTTGAACTTGAACAGCTTCTCAAAAAGGGCGAACTGAAAGAACCTGAAAAAATTATTATGATCCAATGTGTCGGGGCCAGAGAAAAAACTGGCAGAACCTACTGTTCAAGAATATGTTGTATGGTAGCCCTTAACAACGCTCTGCTTCTCAAGAAATTGTATCCAGATGTTGAAATCAACATTCTTTTCCGCGACCTACAAACCTACGGTGAATATGAGGATTTTTACCGTGAAGCAAGGTTGAACTTCATCAATTTCATCCGTTATGATCCGGATAGACCTCCCAAAGTTACCTCACAACCTGATGGAAAGTTACCCGTTACGGTTTATGACGCTTATTTAGGTGCTGACATTGAACTAAGTAGTGACTTAGTTGTTTTATCCACGCCTTTAGTTCAGCATGAAGAGGGGAGAAAACTTTCTCCTGTACTTAGGGTGCCTTTGGGTGCTGACGGCTTCTTTTTTGAGGCTCATCCTAAACTTAGGCCTGTCGACTTCATGTCAGATGGCATATATGTTTGCGGCACAGCTCATGGACCGAAGGATGTGACTGAAAGCATTACTCAAGCTTATGCTGCAGCCTCTAGAGCAGGTATTCCTATGGCTCTAGGAAAGATAAAAGCTGGAGCCATTAAAGCAACAGTTGATAAGGAGATTTGTGTCAACTGTGATGCTTGTGAGGTTTCATGTATTTTTAACGCGGTTGAAGCTGAACCCTTTGGGTTGCCCAGTATTATTGAGGCTAACTGCAAGGGCTGTGGTGTCTGCGCAGCGGAATGCCCCATGGGGGCTATGCAGCTTGTGCACTTTACGGATGAGCAGATTGTCGCAACAATTGAAGCCCTATTCAAGACGAAGAAGCCAGTTAATTCAGGCGAGAGTCTTGAACCTTTAGTTTTGTGTTTTGCTTGCCAATGGTGTTCTTATGGTGCTGCTGACCTTGCGGGTGTTTCAAGAATTCAGTATCCGCCGAATGTTCGAATCTTAAGGGTTCCCTGCAGCGGTAGAGTGGATGTGCTTCATGTTCTAAAGGCTTTTCAGAGCGGTGCTGATGGAGTTATCATTACGGGCTGCCATATAGGCGACTGTCACTACATAGACGGTAACGTTAAAGCCAAAGACAGAGTCGACATACTTAAGAAATCTCTGGGAGTCCTCAGTATAGACCCGGAACGCTTTGAAATGGATTTTGCTTCGTCTTCTGAAGGTCAAAGATTTGCAACTATGATGACGGATTTTGTGGAGAAGATACGGAGGCTGGGACCAAACCCTTTAAGGGTTAAGAAAGGAGGCGACTAACCTGTATAAGATAGTAACAAAACGGGAACTGGTTCCCCACACTAACCTGTTCGAGTTTTCAGCCAAGGAAATAGCTGCGAAGATCAGACCCGGACAATTCATAATTCTGAGAATAAATGAAGATGGAGAAAGGATTCCGCTTACCGTTGCTGGTGTGGATGTTGAAAAGGGGACAATAACGGTGGTCTGCCACGAAGTTGGCAAATCAACGAAACAACTTGGAAAACTGAAGGAAGGGGATTATATTCTGGACTTGTTGGGTCCTTTGGGAAAGCCTGCTGAAATCGAAAAGTTTGGGACTGTATTGTGTGTTGGTGGTGGGGTGATGGTGGCTCCCTTGCATTTTCAGGCTAAAGCCTTTCATGAAGCAGGTAATAAGGTTATTGGGGTTGTTGGCGCTAGGACTGGAAGCCACGTGATTTTTGAAGATGAAATGCAAGAAGTGTGTGATGAGCTTTATGTAGCTACGGATGATGGAACAAAGGGCTACACGGGGCTTGGCTTCCTTGGGGATTTGCTTAAGGAGAGGAAGATTGACCGCGTTGTGGTCATGGGGCCTATTGTC